>JAGCGK010000045.1 GCA_017649645.1 Clostridiales bacterium
TGATAAAAGACAGGAATCCGGCAACTATTGGTTTTACCGGGGATAATCTTAAGAGCAATCTAATCATCTCATTATCATTAGTTGCTGTTTCTTTTGTAATAAGCATCATCGCCGGTCGCTACAAGATCGATATGTTGGTTTATTGCCTGTTTTACTATCTGTTTTTGATCGCACTGCTGGAAGAGATCTGCTATCGCGGGATTATCCAAAACTATTTGTTTGGTCTGCGATGCAATAAGTATATGATCTATTCAATAGGTGCAGCAATGTTCTCGCTGTCACATCTGCCTTTTCAAATGTACGTTAATAACGATGTCTCCTTTGGTTATATTGGGAAGTCGATACCCCAGCTGATATTGCTCTTTTTCATGCATCTTATATTGTGCTTTATTGCCTATAGGCGAAAAAGTATTATAATTCCAATAGCTCTTCATTTTGTTTTGGATTATCTGCAAGAGGTTATCTGAATCAATTATCGGATCATCACAAGAAAAGTACGGATTATCCTGAATAAAGTTGACTAAGCCCGAGAGCAATCTTGGGCTTATATATGCCTTAATATCCGGATTGTCTTTTCTTCCACTGAATGTATTTAACTCGTAGGTGTTCCAGATCACTATCGATAGATGAATTGAAGTATATGTGGGCTTCTGAAAAGGCCTGCCTGATAATCTTGAGCGTTTCATTCTCAGGAATCTGACCTGGAATACTTACATATGTGATGTTATTTAGTTCGCAGATGTATTTCTTAACTGAAAGGACCTTGCTGGAGCAGCATACATCGATCGCCAGACCAATATCAGGAACCAAAACCGGGAATATTAAGAGAGCTGTCTCATTATGTTTTGAGACAACTCCCTTAAATGCAGATCGGTCTAAACTTATTTCTTCATAACCGGAATCCAGAGCGCGCTTCTGTAGTCAGCAGCTGCGGGATCGCCTTCGGCGTACCACTCGACATTTGCATTGCCTGAGATCTCATAGTCGGGATTACCGGGAAGCCACTCTTTGAAGATCTTTGTGTTGACTGACTGCAAAGCTCCAGGACAAGGACCGGTGATATCGAATACTGCCCAGTCACAGTCAGGAAGCTCGTAAAGCACCATTCCTTCAGGAACACTACCGCCGTTATATCTTCCTGCGATAAGATATCTGAACTTTGTACCACCGATGTCATCAATGCAGATGCCGAACTCGCCGATATTGTTGTCGCGTATTGTATTCTCGTAATCATCTGCCGGCTCTTTTCCGGCGTAGACATTTGAGAACTTTTCTGTTATCTCAGTCCAGAACTTAGGGATATCAGTATATGAAGTCTCGCTGTCAAAGATCTTCTGAAATCCGATGACCTTAAAGTTTTCCATTTTGGTGATTTTGTAATCCATTTTGTCTCCTCCTTGAATAGTCAGATTGATCTTTAATGGAAGGAATGAATTGAACGGAGCGCCTGCTCGGACCTGTGAAGGTGTCACTCCGTGAAATCGCGAGAATGCCTTTGTAAAGCTTTCAGGTGTCTCATAACAGTAACGGTAAGCGATATCGATCACCTGATCTTCCGTGCTTCTCAGATCGAGCGCTGCCTGATACAATCTGCGGTTCCTTATATACTCGCCGACGTTATATCCTGTCATGAGTGAGAAGCCGCGCTGCAGAAAGATCGGAGAGATGAAAACCTTGCCGGCGACATCCTGTACACTGATGTCTTCTTTCAGGTTATCCTCGATAAAGCTTATTGCTGTTCTTATACCTGTAAGCCATTCCATTGAGGCGTTCCTCCTTCCTTGATGATGTCAGTATAACTTCAGGGAACAGACATCTCCTGTCTTTTCCGATCCGTTTTTGTCCGGTCGGGAGATAAAGGATCTATTCCTATTTTATATCACAAGAGTTTTAATCTTGAATATAATGCACCAAGGATAAAATCTTGCAAATGAATTGGCAGCCCGTAGCGACAGAAGATGCATTGGGTGATCTTCTCAGTTGGAGCATGGCTTTTCGAAAATAACAAGCTGTGCATATCTGTCCTTTTGCACGCCGATATAACGGAAGCCCTGCTTTTCAAATCTTGATCTCATCTCTTGCGATGAAAAGAATTCGCCGTTGATGTTACGGCACATAAGATTAAGTGCTTTTCTTACCGGATGAGGAAAGGCGGGATCTGCTATGTATAATCTGCCGTTCGGTTTCAGGAGGCGCAAAGCTTCCTTCGCAAAAGCATCTTTATCAGGGAAATGATGATATGCCATGCATGCGGTTAAAGTGTCAAAATAAGAATCCCCGTAAGGTGTGTCTTCGCAGGAGCATTCTCTGATATCCATGTTAGGACATTTGCTGCGCGCAACAGAAAGCATCTGAGGCTCGACGTCTATTCCGTGTCCTTCTATGTTCTCGAACTCACTGAATGTTTTTAGGATCGTGCCTGTTCCGCACCCCACATCAAGGACCCTGTCGCCTTTTTTCAGGCCGGTGTATCTGTAGAGCAGCTCATAGAACCTGCGTGACATCCTGCCTTCAAAATGATCGTCGTATTTGTCAGCTCTCTTGTCGAATTTGAAATCTCTCTTTTCCATGTTTTAATTCCTTTCTTTTTCAATAGCCAGAAATGCGCCCAGTGCCATTATCACGAATGAGATGATGAACAGCAGTGCCGGTATCTTCGGGAACATCACAAGCGAAATGAGCGCTCCCATGAACGGTGCCAGGGCATAGAATGCCGATGTCTTGGCGGCTCCTATGTAGCGCTGTGCATAGACGTATGTGTAGATGCTGAGACCGTAAGCGACAAAACCCAGGAGCAGCGCCAGCAGTATATAAGGCGTGAGCGTGAGCCGTTCTCCCGATATCAGCGCCACGATGACAGAACCCGTCCCTGAGCCAAACCCTTTTATTATCACTATCCTTGCCGGGTCCCTGTTCGAGAGTTTCCTTGTGCAGTTGTTCTCAAGTCCCCAGCAGCAGCAGGCGAGCAGGGCCAGGAGCGAATAGACCGATACGGAGAACGAAGTGATGTCGCTTAAGGAGAGCAGGATGCTGGCGGCTGTTATAAGTGTTATCGCGATCCAGAGACGTGGTGATATCTTCTCTTTGAAGAACAGAAGTGCGATCAGAGCTGTTGCGACTATCTCGAAATTGTTAAGCAGAGATACTGATTCAGCTGAAGAGTTTTTCAGCGCGGTCATCAGAAGTATCGGTGCGGCGATATCAAGCAGGACTATCATTATGAGATAAGGAAGCTCTTTACCGGTAAAAGAGGAACTCTTTTTGTTTTTTCTGCGCGAAAAGAAGGCTATGACAACCATTCCCGTTGCTGCTCCGAGATAAAGTAATCCTGCCATGAATGCAGGAGGGATCTTTTCCAAAAGAACCTTTGAGAATGGTGTGCTTACCGCATAGAGTAATGCTGCATATATAGCGTATCTGATTGCTTTGTTTTTATTCATATCCTGTCACTTTCCGAACACTTTGTTCGGTAAAATGTTATAATCCATGATAATAGCAAACAATAATCAGACTTTGTGATTTGTCAGTTATTGAACTTTATTTGAAAATTGTACGGTAAGAGAAGATGGACAGACGGCAGCAAAAGACCAGAACGGCAATATACGATGCGCTGACTAAACTGTTAAGAAAACGGCGTTTCGAAGATATAACCGTGCAGGAGATAATCGATGAGGCAAATATCGGGAGAAGCACTTTCTATTCTCATTTTGAGACGAAAGATCAGCTCCTCGAGCAGATGTGTGATGAGATGTTCACTCATGTCTTCTCCGAAACGCTCATGCCAGAGAAGAGCCACGATTTCTCGACTAACCACGAGGAACTGAAGGCATTGCTTGAGCACATTCTCTGGCATATCAAGGATCATGAAGACAACATCAGTTCGATCATGTACGGAGAGTCGGAAAAGCTCTTTACGCGCTACTTTTCGAGGTATCTTGAAGATGCATTCGGTGATATGATCTCTCATATTGATATAGATGTGTCTGATGAGTTCAAGAAACAGTTTGTCATAGGAAGTTTTATCAACACAGTCAAATGGTGGATCGGGAACGGCCTTGCACAAAGTCCCGGTGAGATTATTGATGCATATTTTAAGTGTATGATCAGGAAATAATCTTGGAAGAGATAATCAGCAGTATAAAAGACTAAGATAAATCGGGATTTGTGGAGGTTGCGATGAAGAATTATACACAGGTATATGTAAAAAACAGTTTTGAAGCAGCAGAAACATACTGCAAAGCTTTTGGAGCA
>JAGCGK010000046.1 GCA_017649645.1 Clostridiales bacterium
CTCACACCAGAATGCTTTTCCTTCAGGCTCGGAAGCACGGCCGAGAGCAACTGTATAAAGTCTTTCGACAAATGCCTCAAAGCCTTCTTCTGTCGGAGTAGGTGTAGCTGTAGACGTCGGAGCCTGCGTTGGCGGCTGCGTTGGCGTACCCGTCGGTTCGCCGGTCGGGGAAGGTGTAACTACTAAAGGAGGAACAGGTATAGTGATATTAAGATCATCATCTCTTCCCGGAAGGATTATGTTACCATCCGAACAGTGGACAGTTACGAGATTTTTCGATACCATGCCATCTATCTTTTGAGTTTCAGGACCTGCACCCACAAAGTAAGTACCTGAGATATCGATCTGATTCCATTTTGCCATTGGTCCGTTATAGTAAATGTCAGTAAAGGATTTATTATCTCTAAAAGCATTATAGCCAATCTTCTTAACGGAAGTCGGGATGTTGATCTTAGCCAGAGATTCACAACTAGCAAAAGCTTCATACTCAATCTCTGTAACGGAGTTTGGAATGCTGACATCGGTGAGCTTATTATTGCCCTGCAAAGCACTATTAGGAATTGTCTCTATTCCATCTTCAAATCTAGCTTCCTCCAGTCTCAGTTTATCGCAATAATTAAATACGTACGGATCTTCACAACCCTTTGCGATCGTGATCACGGAATTAGGAAGTGCTCCGTTTATGTACACGATAGACTTGTTATTCTTATCGACGAAAAATGGAGTAGATGTACAGGTCCAGCCGTTGAGTCTTAATATGACTACATTATTGATGTCGCTGTAGTTAAATACATCATTTATCGAATTCATGGAGTTGAGTTTTACGTTGTATGGAGATGTTGCTCCAAGATATACGCGATTTACACCAGCCAGATTGGAAAGTTCAAGCGTACCGAATTGTATGGAAGCTTGCTTGTCAATAAACAGTGACTTGGCATTCGATAGAACTTCTGGGAATTCAGATAATGCGGCGGTACTCAAAGAATCAGCGTTATAGGACTGCAGTGTAACATGCAAAGTTTTATCATAATAATATCTCCAAGCAAAATTGCCTGCTGTATCGTAGTATTCATACATGAGCGCGCTCTGAGTTACAAATTTACCCGTTTCATCATCAATGATATTAGCTTTTGCTTCCATTGTCTTGATGGAGCCATCTTTAAAATGTACCTGAACTTTATTCTTCAGAATAAGTCCTTTGAAATAGACTACTCCATCAGAATCAGTGAATTCCATCGTTATGTTATCCCATTGTTCCCTGGTTCCGTCAAATTTAATATCCGTCAAACACGGATCATTTGCGAATGCATCCGGTTTGATAGTAGTCAGCGTTCCCGGAAGAGAGACATTAGTGAGACTACTACAATTCGCAAAAGAATAATACTCAATCGTTGTTAAAGTATTATTAAGTGAAGCATCAACACTCGTAAGATTCAAGTTGGTGGAAAGATAGAATGCTGGAACTGTCTTTAATCCGTCAGGAATATTTACAGAATTAACTTTTCCACGATACTGAAACCAACTGTATTGATCTGCATCTGACGGTGTATTAAATATCGAAGTTGTATTACTTTTAATATCAAATCCACAACTACTTGCTACAAACTCTTCCGATTTTAATACAGTCATCAGTTCTGTGGATTCATAATTTTTCAGTTGAAAGTAACCTATCTTTGCAGCACATTTCAGTGTGTTGCTTGATGATACTCCGTCCAAGACTATGTAAGAATAATAGCCTTCTCCTGATGAAGTAATAATAACAGGAGTGTTTTCTTTAAGATCTCGGATCTTAACATAGGATAAAGCTATAGAAGTATCCACATAAACTTTTGCCGCATTACTCCATATCTCATCGGAAATCTCATTTACCGAGTTATTTGTAGAGCCCATTTCAATGGATAATTCTTGTGATGTGGAATTATAAGTCCATGAGTAGGAACTTCCATTGTTTCCTCCATTGTGGTAACCATAAGAAGAGACCGGAGCTGCGTGAAGCACGCCTGTGAGTGCAAAGAGCATAACTAATGTGATAATCAAGCTCAATAAACGCTGTAGCCTTTTCATAAAACCTCCTTACTTATCAAAACGGTTTACTTAAGTAAAAAAACTTTGTACTCTTTCATCTTACTAAGCACTCCAGTTAAAGGCAACCCGCAAATAAATAAAAAGACAAAAAGGCTGTCATGAGACAGCCTTTTCTTTTATATCGTAATCTTTCAGAACCGTTATGATCCGATGTCGCCTTTTTCGGAAGGATCACGGAAGACGATGATGTACTGCTTTCCGGAGTACTCGTTGATCTTCTCTATGTAGTCCTTGATGAGGACCTTGGCTCTCTCCTTGGCGTTACTTAAAAGTACCGTGTCGCCCTCGACCTGGAGCTGCAGATCTACGAGGGAGGCGTCTACGGCAAGAGTAATGTCGGCAGCTGTTATGTCATTGCTGTTGATCTTGCCGTCCAAGTCCTGGATGACGGAATCCTTGTTGTAGGAATCAGGAACGATCGAAACTTTCTCGAGGACCGTCGCGTCCGGAATGAATACGTAGATCATGTTATCGACTACTTCGATCGACACCTGACTTGCGTCAACTCCGAGAGTAGCAACTGCACTGTACTCTACCCAGAACACTCTGTCCTTCTCACCTATGTGAGCGATTCCCGTTCCTCCAGTCTTTTGGGCCTTGGCTACGTTGTTGAAGTAGCACTCGAGAGTAGCAAGCTGACAAATGTTCTTTATGCTTAATTCTTCAGGCTCAAGATCAGCGATCTGTTCACCGAGAAGCTCTTCAACGTCCTCTGTGTCTTCTGAGTCACCGTCGCTTCCACCACTTCCGCCGCCTCCGCCGGAATTACCGGAACGGTCACCGCCGCGGCCTTCCTTTGACTCGGAAACACCGCCTTTTTTATCTTTGCCTGATGTCTTGGATTTTTCCTTCTTACATGATGTGGCACAGGTAAGGAGCATGACGATGCAAAGTAAGATGCTGACTAATTTTTTCATCAGTTCACCTCCTCATCCCATTCGATAGCGACTGTATAGTCTTTACCGAACATCTGATGAACGATCGGCTCAGTGAGAGCACGAAGCTCGTTCTCGGTATTTTCCTTGGCGAGTTCCATCATGTATGTGGATTTCTCGCTCTTCTTCTTAAGGTCTGAGATTGCAAGTTTGTATGCGATGGAAGGTACATCGCTGTTGCTCTTATAGTCTTCATCCAGGAAGATATATTCGAGTGTACCTGCATCTACCTTGTATGTTGTATCTATCTTAGGAATGAACAGGAAGATGATCTTGCCCTTCTCATCTTCGAGGACCTCAATGTTTTCCGGGTTGACACTGAATGTGACAGTTCCGTCGTATGCCGTATAGAAAACGATCCTCTTTTCATTGCCGACGCTGTACGGACATGTCGAGTTATATGTGTAAGTAAATGTCTGGAGCTTGTTTATGTCGATGACATCTTTAAGCGTGATATAACTCTCGGAAGAGACCTCACCCTCTGATCCGAAGACGACTTCTTCTGCAACGTCCTCAACGACACGTACTGCCTGCTTGACGTTCTTCTCGATGTTGCCCTTCTTCTCTTCTTTGTGGGTCAGCTTATATCCGATCACAATGGCGATGATAGCCACGGCACCAATACCCATTCCGATGAGCAATAATTTGATGCCTGCGAGCTTGTCTTGATATTCAGCATATCTGGCGTATTTCTTCATTCTTCCCTCACTTACTTCTTAAAATGCCTATCCTCACTTTTGATTATATAATGATTGGCTCAAACGTTCAAATAAATGTACGTCAGATATTTGAGAGAAGATTGTGTAATCTGACTATAACGTCGTCCTCATTGAACTCGGCCATAACACGCTCTCTGGCGTTGATACCGTAGGTTTTTCGAGCAGAAGGATCATCAACGAGACTTTGGATAGCAACCTTAAGTTCATCAGCGTCATCCGGCTTAACGGTGATCCCGGTCTTGCCGTTTAAGCTGACATAAGGAACACCTGACGGAAGATCGGTGTTAATTACAGGCTTGCCGTAGACCATTGCCTCGATCTGGACAATACCGAAAGCCTCGCTTCGCTGAACGGAAGGAAGCACGAAAATATCACAATCCGAAAAAGCGGACTTAAGATCTTCATCAGACAGAAATCCCATGAAATGAACGCGGGATCCCATGCCGTTATCCCTGACGTAAGCCTTGAGTTCATCCTCTTTGTCGCCTGAACCTGAGATAAAAAGTTCTGCGCCTTTCACATCCTTCATAGCTTTGAGAAGAACATCGACACCCTTGTAGTATACGAGACGGCCGCTGAAGAAGACCTTCACGGAATCCGGATCATTGAGACTATCGGTAAGGATCGGCTTAACAGGTGCGTTATCATATTCGTCGACACTTAAACCGTATGGGATAACGACACACTTGTCGCGGTGCTTCGGAAGATATGCCGAGCCGTTGATGTGACCTTCGGTCGCAACGATTATCCTGTCGGCTCGCTTCAAAAGATAGTTCATGAACGGCTTATAGAAAAACAGCAGTTTCTTCTGCTTAACAACGTCGCTGTGCCATGCAACGACTACCTTACCCTTGTAGCCTGAGAGCATGAGCGCGGCATCACCTAACGGGAACGGAGTATGGATCTCCACTACGTCAGATTCCTTAGCCATCTTCCTGAACTTACGGATGAAATCGAATGAGAGCGGACACGAAAAATATGTGCCCATGCTGTTGGCACGTGTGACATTCACGCCGTTAAGTTCTTCAACAGAACCTTTGCCCTTGCCGTCTCTGCAGACGAGGACCTTAACGTCATTTCCGGGTATCTTCGACAGGCCCTCGGAATACTGCTTAACGAGGCTCTCGATTCCGCCTATGTGCGGGTAGTAAAGCTTGTTGACTTCAAGGATCTTCATAGAAGTTCCTCATATGCTTTGTAAAGAAGCTTCGCGGAATTTTCCCATGTAAACATCTTGGCGCGCTCGACACCTTCGACCTTGAGCCGCTCACGTAAAGCTTCATCTTCGAAGAGTTTCTTAAGTCCGTCAGCGATGCTGTCTGTCGAATCCGCTTTGACGATAACGGCTGAGTCGCCCGTTACTTCAGGAAGAGATGCTGCGTCAGAAGCAAGTACGGGAACTCCGCATGCCATCGCCTCGAGAGGCGGCATGCCGAATCCTTCATAGATAGAAGGAAAAGTAAACGCGAGGCTTCCGCACATCAAAGGAGTACGGTCCTCCGATTCGATGTATTCGGTAAACAGAACATCCGACTCAAGATGCTTCTCGTTAACAAGCGCGAAGATGCTGTCAAAAAGCCACCCTCTGCCGCCTGCGAGGACCAGCTTCGGGGCCTTGGTCCCGGAAGGTAAGGATCTGATAAACTTCTCGTATCCGAGGATCAGGTTCGTAAGATTCTTACGAGGTTCCAGTGTTCCGAGATAGAGGAAATAGTCGCCGTCGATCTTGTACTTTTGCCTGCATGCTTCGATCTTCTGCTGATCTTCGCACGGCTTGAATTCGTTAAGGTCAACACCGCACGGAACAACACGGATCTTCGCTTCGTGCTCCGGGAAATATTTGAGTATCTCCGACTTTGAGAATTCGGAGATGGTTATGATCAGGTCGGCTCTTTTCATGGAACGCTTAAGTCCCAGGTTGAGCATGTATTTTGTTCTCGCCCTCATTGTCTCAGGGTAAGCCTTGTAGACCATATCGTAGACGGTGACTACTTTCTTGCCTTTGACGAACGGCGGAACGATGTAATTGAAAAAGTGAGTGATGTCGCAGTCCTTGCCGAAGAACATGGAATATGACAGCGGGAAGAACGTCGTAAATGCGCGGTAGAACATTCCGGAGAACGGATGTGCGCGGACTTCGATCCTGTCGCCCGCAAAGCGCTTGATCCTATCGGCCTTTTCTGCCGCGGTCTTGCCTGCAAAGTAATTGTAGGTATACTCGTTTTCCGGGTGCAGATCGACAACGGCTTTGGTCTGCCCTGCCTCGCACCAGCCGATACCCGACATATTTCTTCCCACAAGAGGAACCGCGTCAAACGCAATCTTCAAGAATGTCACTCCTTATTTTCGAAAACTTCGTATTATTGTACCACAAGCTCTTCTATCATGCGCAAAGGCTCGTCGCTTTCAGGCCAATCGGGATGTCCGACCGGAAAAACGTGGTAGAGCTTGTTGCCGTCTTCTTTTGAGACGCCGTTATAAAGCTTAACGTTGAGGTTATTTTTCGAGAGGTACTCGTACATATACAAGGTCTCTTTGAGCATGGAGTCGAGATCACTTGTCGTAAGAAGGATCTTAGGCGGATCTTTCTTGCACTTCTCGGAAAGGAGCGTGAGGTCTCTCGCGTATGACGGGACCTGATTGATCGGATCATCCGGAAAATATGCTTCGTCCAGAGCCTTGATGTAGTTTTGGCTGTCGCAGGTGCCCGGGCTTATCATGATGAGGCCTTCGACGTTGATGCTCAGATTGTGGAAACAGTTATAGTCGTGACGAATGTCCTTGTCGTTAAGGACTGCCCACACGGTGTAAGCCAAAAATCCGCCTGCGGAATCGCCCATGAGGAACAGATCCTCGACGCCGTAGGTATTCTTCAGATACTCGATGGCGGTTACGATCTCGGTTACTTCGTTAACTATGCTGCCGTCAGGAACGATGGTGTAGTTAACGGAAGCGACAGGAAGTCCGGTCCTTCTCGCGACGTGCATGTTGAAGCACATGTTGATCTCTTTTAAGCCGTAGACGAAGCCGCCGCCATGGATGTCTAAGATGATCCTCTTCTTGTCCATGTTCTCGAAGCTCACGCCCTTCGGGAAATAAAGGTCGAACCTGTGCTCGATCTTGCCGTCATCCATATATGTCAGATCCCTGATGGCATGAACGTCTTCAGGGTATTTCTCTTCTCTCATTCTGGGGATATCTGCTTCGTTGCATATCTTGATGAAGTTCTTGCGGGTCCTCTCGACCACAATCCTCTTGATGCCCATTCGCGATACTCCTTAAGTTTTTTGTTACATTATAATTGACAGTTTGTATATTATAAACACTTAAATCAAGCAATAGTGTATAATGCGAGTTGTCTTAATGACAAATCTTACCTTTGGAGTCAGTTGTGAAAGACTTAAGACTTAACGATCTTCGCGAATATGATGCTCTCATCTTTGATCTGGACGGAACCATTCTCGATTCAATGGAAGTCTGGAATGAAGTGGATGAGATCTTCCTCGGGAAGCGCGGATTCAAGGTAGACAAAGAGTACACGGATACGGTCAAGCGTTGCTCCATGACGCAGTCTGCGGAGTACACCGTTAAGAGATATAACCTTAAGGAAACTCCGGAAGAAGTCATAGCAGAATGGGAAGCGACCGTAGAGGAAGAATACAGATCCAACATCAGACTTAAAAAAGGCGCAATAGAGTTTTTGAAGGCGGCTAAGGACATGGGACTTAAGATCTCATGCGCGACCGCGCTTAACCGTAAAAATGCGGTCAACTGTTTGAGCAATAATGAAGTGCTGAGCTTTTTCGAGAATGTGACGACTCTTGAAGATCTCGGACACGAAGTGAATAAGAGCGATCCGTCGATCTTTCTTCTTGTGTCGGAAAAACTTGGTGTCGATCCCTCGAGGTGTCTTGTTTTCGAGGACGTGCTGGGAGCGATAGAAGGAGCAAAAAAAGGCGGGTTCGATACAGTCATAGTTTATGACAGACTCAGTGCGGGAGACTACGAAAAAGGCGTAAAAACGGCAGATTTTCACATTTTCGACTGGACTGAAGTCCAAAGTTAACAGTTATGTAACCGTATAGTTTACAAATAGACAAACACGCCTGTAATAATGTATTATGACTGATAGTTTGATAAGAGGTTGTTATGGGTCTAAGAGAAGGTAACGAATTTACAGATGATATCCGCGTAATATTCTGTTCCCTTATAGGATATGCGGTATTTTTCAGCGTAGCTGTATCATTGCAGCTGGGCTTTAGTAACCCATACCCGAGATTATCACTAGCTGTTGTTCAGATCGCCTGTGCGGTACTGATCAATATGCTCTTCGGAAGGTTCGGATTCGGTCTTTCGACTATAATGAGCGTTCTTCAGCTGGGCATCATGACATTCGATTTCACGAGGACTCAGGACAGAACGACTCTCGCGATCGTCTTCATCGCCGCAGCATCCATTATCGTCACATTGGGACTTCAGTTCTTCATGGGTAAGGTCTACTCCAGGATGTTCAGGGTCAAGAAGCTCTACAACCAGGCGAGAAGCCAGCTCATTACAGCGACCGAGAAAAACTCTCAGGAAGTAAAGAAAGAAACTTCCAATATCGACAGGAACATCGTAAAGCACGATAAGAACGGCATCTCCAATCTGGATCCTCTGACTGTCCTTCCGAACCGCTATAAGGTACTGGAGGAAGTCGAGAACTGGATCGACGATAAGATCAGCCTCATGCAGTCAGGCGGAGGCATCAATAAATCTCTCGACGAGAACATCACCATTATCTATCTGGACATCGAGAATTATAACGACATCCTGTTCAGGCTCGGACACCATCCGACCGATCTGTTCATACAGAATCTGGCTCACAAGCTCCGTGAAGAAGCTCATCCTCATGACCTTCTCGGTCGTGTAGCAGCAGGCGAGTTCGTGATCGCAGCCAAGAGGTCATTATCCAGAGACGCACTCATGAGTTACGTCAGTGCTCTCACTTCCACTATCAAGAGAAGCTTCGCTTACGGAGGAGAAAAGATCTCCGTCCGTGTATGTGCGGGCTGTTCCTCGTTCCCTCAGGACGCGAGATTCTCAGGCGACCTTCTCGGATGCGCTGAGTACGCTCTCGTAAGCGGTGCGAGACTTTCCGAGAACAAAGATTCCGTAGCTTTATATAGCGAGATCAAAGATCCTCGTTTCAAGGTTCACGGAACATCTCTTTCGAAGGATCTCATCGTCAAGATGGAGCAGCTTATCCCTCAGGCAATTAAGAACGAAGAAGTCTATGTGGTATATCAGCCGCAGTACAACATCGAAGGAACCCTCATGGGATTTGAAGCATTCTTAAGATGGAAGAATCCTGAACTCGGAACGCTTAGTGCCATCGACTTCATGCAGGTAGCCGAGAAGACAGGAACCATATATGATCTGGGACACTTCAGTGTCCGCTGTGCCATCGAGACTCTGGCAAAGATCAACGCCACAGATCCGAAGCTCAAGATGACAGTCAACATATCTTCGAGCGAACTTAAGAACGGTGATATTCCGGGACTTCTCGCTGACCTTATCGGTAAGTACAGGATCGATCCTTCGAACCTTATCGTTGATATCCCTGAGGAGTGTCTCACGACTTCGTTCGATATGGTAAGACCTGCCATCAATTACATCGCATCCCTGGGTGTTTATATGACACTCGATAACTTCGGAAGAGGTTATTCATCTCTTAACAATATCCCTCTCCTTCCGGTCAAGGGCATCAAGCTCGACAGCAACTTTACGAGAAATGTCGGCTTCGGAGATGAGCAGATGGGTATCCTTACCGCATCCATAATCGACCAGATGCACGAGATCGACGTCTATGTCTGTGCAACGGGAGTAGGATCCAAGGAACTCTTCCACAAGCTCCGCGATTACTGCTGTGATTTCTACCAGGGCGGATTCTTAAGTAAGCCTGTCCGCGCAGATGAACTCGACGAGATCATCAAAACTGCCAAAGTTCCTTCGCAAGTCTGGACACAGGAAGCCCCATAACGTTATAGAAATCTCCGTTGAGTTTCTTGATAAGCATTGAACCTTTACCCTGGATACCGTACGCACCTGCTTTGTCGTACGGTTCTTTTGTGTCCGCATATTCCTCGATCTTCATCTTCTGATATCCGTCCATATCGTTGAACAGGACTTCGCTCTCATCATAGAAACAGATCGTCTTATCCTTCGACACCAGGCTCACGCCGGTGATCACATAGTGCGGTGCGCCCGTAAGCTTTGTGAGCATCCTTACGCAGTCTTCCCTGTCCGCAGGTTTCCCCAGGATCTCGTCCTTCGTTACAACGCATGTGTCCGCACCGATCACTATTACGTTTTCTTTATCTTCAAGGCTCTCGAAAACGGCCTCCGCCTTTGTCTTTCCGAGAAGAACCGTCATCTCTTTTCCTGCTTCGATCATGTCGTCATGCTTTTTCAGGACTTCCTCTTCGATGGAGCGCTCGTCGATGTCAGCTGTAATGACCGAGAAATCTTTTTCGATAAGAGAAAGGAGTTCTTTCCTTCTCGGTGACTGACTCGCGAGTATTATTCTGTGCATATTACTAAACTCCTTTTCGAAAAGAACGTGCTATAATCAAAGCCGTTAAGATTATAGCAGATTCCCTCGGAGGTTAAAGATGGACGTACTTTTCGGCTATGCAAAGGAAAAGATCAATGTAAATATCCCTGATGAAAACTATATGGCAACTCTCGTGCCAAACCACGTAGAGCTGGACCTTACAGGCGAAGAAGAGGTCGTAAGATCTCTTAAGGCTCCTATCGGAACGCCACGCCTTAAGGATATGGTTAAGCCCGGCCAGAAGATCGCGATCATCACTTCCGACATCACACGCCCGATGCCGAGCTACAAGGTTATCCCGCACGTCCTTGACGAGCTTCACGAAGCAGGCGTCAAAGATGAGGACGTAACTGTTGTCTTCGCTCTCGGCAGTCACGGCGGACATACAGAAGAACGTATGCGCCACATGGTCGGCGACAAGGTCTTTGAGACCGTTAAGTGCATCGACTCCGACATGAATGATACAAAGCATCTGGGTACCACATCACACGGTACACCTGTCGACATCTTCACACCTGTTGCAGAGGCTGACTTCAAGATCTGCATGGGTAACATCGAATATCACTACTTCGCAGGATACTCGGGCGGCGCCAAGGCTATCATGCCGGGCGTATCGACACGTAACGCCATCCAGAACAACCACAGCGCCATGGTAAGACCTGAGGCATGTGCAGGCCGTCTCGAAGGAAACCCTGTACGTGAGGATATCGAAGAGTCAGGTAAGATCCTCGGCATCGACTTCATCGTTAACGTCGTTCTCAATGAGAAAAAAGAGATCATCAAATGCTTCTCCGGTGACTCCGTCAAGGCTCACCGTGAAGGCTGTAAGTTCCTGGATTCCTTCTACGCTATCCCTCTCAAGGAGAAGGCTGATATCGTCCTCGTAAGCGCAGGCGGTTTCCCTAAGGACATCAACATGTATCAGGCACAAAAAGCCCTCGATAACGCAAAGCACGCTGTAAAAGACGGCGGTATCATCATCTGGGTAGCAGAGTGTTCCGAAGGTCTCGGAGAAAAGCACTTCGAAGACTGGATGACAGGCCACAAAAAAGCCTCCGACATGATCCCGCACATCAAGTGCGAATTCATCCTCGGAGGACATAAAGCTGCAGCTATCGCAATGGTTCTCGAGAGAGCCAGGATCTTCCTCGTATCAGGCCTCGAGCCTGACTTCGTAAGAAGCGTATTCCTCGAGCCGTATTCAAGCATCGACGAAGCTCTTAAGGATGCACTCAAGATCATGGGCAAGGATGCAAAGGTCCTTGCTATGCCTTACGGCGGATCTACCCTTCCAAGGATTGGATGATCGACTCCAGCTCAGGTCCGTTCTCCATTTTAACAGGCCATTTCTGAAGAAGGTTCTTAACTATCTTCTGTGCTTTCGGATTCTCGAAAACTGTTCCCGTAAAGCTGTCCGATTGGTTGTTCTCAAATAAGGCTATGGTAATGAAAGATTCTGAAGCGTCGCTTCTTACTTTTATCTCATAGGTTACATCTGCATAGTCGAGATGGTTATAGAATGTATCAGTTTTTAACGTTTCTTTCTCGCCGTCTTCCTTGAGTGTATCTATGGTACGAAGATATGAATTAGCTTCGAGCTTACTTATGTACGGTCCTTCCAGCATCTTGTCGTACTTCCAGCTGAAGAATTCATCATTAAGAAATGCTTCGAATTCAGAATCCTTAACTGTAGAAAACCTGGAATAAATCTTTTTGAAATCGTTTCCGTTCGCGTAGTAATACTCGCCGTTTTTGTTGATGTACAAATTATAGGATAATCTGTCGTTCTTTTCACCGTCTACGACAACCGTTCTTTTCACGATCATAACGATATCTTTTCCTCCCGGCGGGAAGTAAAACCTTGCTGCGACCATGAGACCTGCAGTGATCAGTAAGATTAAAACGATCGAAACAATACTACTCTTTCTCATATCCTTTTCCTGCTCTATCAATTTGAGGTCATTTTACCAAAAAAAGAAGATGATGTCTCAAAACACAATTCGGATCTTAAAAGGCAGGTTCACACTGAAGTTGATCTGCTTTTTTTGTTCTTCGAAACCCTGCCATAAAACACCAGTTGATACTCCCTGCTGATAGGGAGCAAATACTGGATTTTAGGCTGAAATCCAGTTAGTAATCCCTATAGACAGGGTGCTTTTTACTGTATTTTACAAGATAATCTAGTATTCAGTCTCTGTGAACAGGGATAGATTACTGGATTTCAAAGGCACTATAATGAGAC
>JAGCGK010000047.1 GCA_017649645.1 Clostridiales bacterium
ACGCAGCCGCCAACGCAGGCTCCGACGTCTACAGCTACACCTACTCCGACAGAAGAAGGCTTTGAGGCATTTGTCGAAAGACTTTATACAGTTGCTCTCGGCCGTGCTTCCGAGCCTGAAGGAAAAGCATTCTGGTGTGAGCATGTAGGTAACGGTGATCTTAACGGTGCACAGTGTGCCAACGAGTTCCTGCTAAGTAAGGAGTTCAAAGACAGAAAACTAAGCGATGAGGAATTCCTGAAAGTTCTTTATAGGACATTCTTTGACAGAGATGCAACAGCTGATCCGGATGGCTTCAATTTCTGGATGAACAGCCTTAAGACACAAGGTCGAGATACGGTAGTCGATTGCTTCATTAACTCCACAGAGTGGTGCAATGTCTGTGCTTCGTTCGGAGTTAAGTCCGGAGCAACCAGAGCAAAGGCAACGGTACCTTCGAAGAATGCAAAGGATTTCGCCGACAGGCTTTACACCAAGTGTCTCGGAAGACCTGCTGAGGAAGAAGGTCTCATGTTCTGGGCATTGGGTCTTACCAATCTTGAACTTACAGGTAAGCAGGCCGCTCACGAGTTCTTCTTCAGTAAGGAGTTCAATGATCACAACTATGATGATAAAGAACTTCTCACGAGAATGTACAGAACATTCATGGGTCGTGAACCTGATGATGACGGAATGAACTACTGGCTTAAGGAAATGAAGAACGGAGTGACCAAGGAACAGGTATTCAACAGCTTCGTTAATTCGGCAGAGTTCACTCAGATCTGTAAGGACTACGCGATAGAGAGAGGATAACCGATCTTTAATGATCAATGACGAGAGCCACGGCAAAGACCGTGGCTCTTGTTTTATACCTAAAATCCTTTTAAAATATTAAAGTGTTGATTATAAATTTCGGGGGTATATTATGACTAGATCACAACGATGTTTAAGTCTGATCATCGCTTTGACGATGGTTTTCTCACTGTTCGGATTTGTCAATGCGGGTGGAGAAGGTTCTACTCGTGAAGGATATCATAAGGGTTATGGTGAAGACACATCGTATTTTTGGAGATATGATGTGGACTCCTACTCATTGTATATCTCTTTCGAATCCTGTCCGGAGGGTATTTTGGAGCAGGAATACGTGGACGAAAGCATTTATGATATAGAGAAGATTGCTCAATTTATTACTGTTCGTTCTTATACGGAATCTGCGACGCTTGAACTTCCTAAATTTGATTCTCTTAGGGTTATAGATTTTGAAGGCTCCGGTTCTTTTGGAGGTGTAACGATTAAGAGCATCAATCCAAGTGCAGCTGTCAATTTATATACCAAAGTAAATTCCCTCTATTTCGAGGATTACAAGGGTAATAAAGCTCCGATCATAAATGGTGGCGATTACAAATCCGGTTGCTATGTTGTGATTGAAAATAAAAGTGTCGAGAAAATAGATTTCCCATCATATGCTGATGATTTCCCGGGATACACATGGCATGGCGAGGGTACCAAAGAGGTAACGATCCCGTCTGATCTTAAGACCATAACTGTTTCCGCATTTGGCCTCAGCGAGAAACTGGATACTGTTAAGTATTCGGGTACTCCTTCTGTAACAAATATCGAGTACTATGCGTTTTCAAACTGTGACGCTCTCAAGACTATCGATATCCCTGCTTCGGTCAAGATGATAAAGCCGGATGCATTCTTAGGTGACGATAACCTGACTGACATTAGATTTGCAGGAACTCAGGAACAATGGGACAACATAGAGATCCAATTTATTTCAAAAAGTCAGATCGTATATCACAAAGGTCTGATACTCAGCCGTGAAGTTACTTTGCACTTCATAGACGGTTCGACCAGGATCTTGGAACCGAACAGGTGTATACTCGCCGATGACATGGGTGAATATGTTGCACCTTTATCAGCTCCTGATTATAAGGGTCAAGTTGAATTGGCAAGCGGAATTTACGAATGGGAGTATTATTACGAAGGAATCCTTCATATTAATTTCGTTAACAGTTCGACTTATCCTAAGGTTGATCCGTCTAACTATAGTCTCATAATCGATAAGACAAAGCAGATCTTTGTTGAGAGCAATACTGCAACCATTTCAAGTATAGATCTGCCTGAATTCAGCACTCTTGAAAAGATCTTTTTCGGAAAAAATGTTCTGCAGAATGTTACTATACCGGATGCTGATGAATTGAAATTAATCTATAACGCATCCTCTAAGACTCATTGTTTTGTTCTGAAGGGTTGGGAGAAAAGTGAACTTCCTGAAATCGGATTGGACAAGGATGGTTTGAACTTGGAGGTATACGGAAGCTTCGCCGATAATAAAGTTACCATCAATGAAGAATTTGAGAAGATGTCGTATGCGCTTGTACGAGATCCTTCCGGCCTTAAAACAGCTACTTTTGAGGATGGAACAGAAACGATCCCTTCATCGGTATTATCGGAAAATGCAAAACTCGAAAATATCAAGATCCCGAATTCTGTAACCTGTATCGAGTATTACGCATTCTCAAACTGTTCTTCTCTTAAGCAGATCGAAATTCCTTCTTCAGTTAAAAAGATCCGTTCTGATGTATTTAGGAATAACGAGAATTTTACCGATATCTACTATGACGGAACAAAAGCTGAGTGGAATCAGATCGAAATCATATATACCATCTATATTGGAGCGGGACCTGAATACGATACATACCACGGATTGATCTCCAAGAACGTGATCACTGTTCACTGCAAAGATGGTGATCTCTATCTTCCTGGCATGGATGATAACTTTAAGATCACTAAGCCTACTCCTACACCATCTGTGCCGCCGACAGAGCCACCAACAGAGCCGCCAACGCAGCCACCTACGCAACCACCTACGCAGCCGCCAACGCAGGCTCCGACGTCTACAGCTACACCTACTCCGACAGAAGAAGGCTTTGAGGCATTTGTCGAAAGACTTTATACAGTTGCTCTCGGCCGTGCTTCCGAGCCTGAAGGAAAAGCATTCTGGTGTGAG
>JAGCGK010000048.1 GCA_017649645.1 Clostridiales bacterium
AAAATCTTAAGTGTACTTTTGGCATTGGCATTATTCTTAGGCGCTTATGCTATTATCCCATTCCATTCACAAGATGTATCCGCTCGGGATTACTCCGGAGCATACAGAGCGACAACTAGCATATATGTTGCGGCTTACGGAGAATCCAACAGCGGTAAATATCTCTACAACGCCTATAGCGTTCGTCAAGGTGATATGGTTATTTTGAATAGCTCCGGATGTCCTGTTGATTGTCCATATACAAGCATGGTACCTTATATTAACAGCGGAGCTTTGAAGCCTGTAAATGTTGCAACACAACCCTCCAATAAAACAATAAAAAATACCTGGAATAAAGTTAAAAATTCCTTTGGAAAGTAATAAAACTGTTTAACCGGTATTAAATGCGTAAACCTGTGAATCAGAAAAGAGGATGTCATCATGACATCCTCTTTTTTTACTTAACTATTTCCAGCTCAATATCCTTTTCTTTGAGAAAACCCGTTACCTGATCTTTGTACTCTATCGGGATTCCTATAAGGGCACCATCCTTGTCGCTGTTCGGGATGATGTACATTCCGTGCTCCATGATAAGAAGGCAGTTGCAGTCTTCCCACTTGATGTCGAGAGCATCGGATTCGTGGTCTTCATATTTGAAGCCTTCTTCTCCGAAAGTATAAGTTACGTTACGGTCTTTTTTGATGCTCTTGTTAATGTTCAAAAGGAGTTTAATGTAGAAAGCGCCCACGATCAAAGTTCCAAGGAACGCACCTGCGAGACAGTAATAAAGAAAATCATGCTCTTTGAAAAAAGACGTGCGAAGCGCCACGAAAAGCATAGCGAAACCTAGAAACAGACAAAATACCGCGATTCCCGGATAGATCACGAATAGATCCTTCGTTCCCTTTCTCGGGTTCTTCATAAGTACAGTTCCCTGATATACGACATTCTGGAACTCCTTGGCATAAGGTCTGTCGATCTTTTTGGATTCAATTACCATCATCATTCTCCTTGAATTCAGCTATAGGAGATTATATCATTTATTGTGACAGTAGATATTAAAAAAATACTTATATGCTTATTATTTGTTACAGTTTAACCTTTCCAATCATATGATTTCTCTGATAATATAAACCAAGGCAACACAAGAGGTTTTTATATGCGTAGAAGATTCAGATTTATATCATTGATATTATCCATGATCGTCGTTTTCGCGATGATCCCGGGAACGCGTGTCTCAGCTGAGACCAGATTAAGCGACCGTGATTTTTGGAATGGTCTTTCAAGTCACTATTACTACGATCGTCTCACAGATAACGAGAAAGCTTTCTATAACGAACTCGAGAAGGTCTGCAGCGATCTTCTTTTCGGCAGTGAATCCAATCCTGATATCAGCATCAACGTTTCTGACATGGGTCTTTCCCAAAGACAGTTGGTAGATGTCTTCTACTTTTTCAAGGACGATAAGCCGCAGTATTACTTTGTCCTCAACGGTTTTTCCTACTACATGAATGTTTATACGGGACAGATCGTCGAGATCCATGACTATGTCTATTCCGACTTTTTGAACGGAAAGACAAGAAGCAATACGACCAAGCAGCTGCGTTCCAATATCGAAGCATGGAACAATGAGATCAATGCAGGACTTACTTCCGACAGGCCTGCTGAGGTTGAGCTTTATATCCACGATTACCTTATTCAGAAACTTACTTATGATCTCTCGAGCGTATACGACGGTCAGAATATCGTAAGTGCTTTCAATACTCAGAAGACTGTCTGCACCGGCTACAGCAAGGCATTCCAGATACTTCTGAAGCTTCACGATATCGAAGCTATCTGTGTCGAGAGCGAATCTCACATGTGGAACTTCGTCAATGTTCACGGCTACTGGTACTGCGTAGATGTCACCAATGATGACAGAGCTTCTATATCCCATACGAGGTTTAACGTAAGTTTTTCATATCTTCTCTACAATAGCGATATCTACTCACCTGTTGTAGGATCTTTCTACGATAAGATGCCTGACAATACCGAATATAACGGCTTATACACAGGCGAGCTTTACTTCGATTACGACGGCAACACATACTTCTTCGTTGATTATCTTAACGGACTTTATTGTAAGAAGATAAGCGAAGGCGGATCAAATCCTCACTATGTCTACTACAACGGAACCAAGTTCGAGGTTACGAACTCCCCTGTTCCGATGCCTACAGATACTGGAAGCTCCATTGATCAGATCAGGGCATTCGTCGACAGGATGTATACCTGCGTTCTCGGCCGTGAGGCTGAACCGGAAGGAGAAGAATTCTGGGTTAGCGAACTTTACAACTACAGAAATACAGGCGCAGAGTGCGCATACAATTTCCTTAAATCCGCAGAGTTCAAGAGCAAGACGATAAGCTACAGTGATTATCTGAACGTTCTTTACAGAGCATTCTTCAATCGTGAATTCGATTACGAAGGCAAGAACTTCTGGACCATCGCACTTTGCAAAGGCGAAGTATCACTTGATACACTGGCTGATTTCTTCATCAATTCAAAGGAGTGGGCAGATACATGTGCTTCCTACGGTATCAAATCCGGCGGAACTGCTGCTTCCTCTATCAAGATCGCACCTACTGATGCTACCAACGCATTTGTTGAGCGACTCTATCAGACAGCTCTCGGAAGAGATTATGATACTGAGGGTCGTGACTTCTGGGCTAAGCTTCTTGCTAACTTTGAACTTACCGGCGAAGATGCAGGCGTAGAGTTCTTCTTAAGCCCTGAGATGGAAGGCCTTAACCTCTCAGATGAGGAGTTCGTTGAAAGACTCTATCTGACATTTATGGATAGATCGAGCGATCCGTCAGGTAAGGACTTCTGGGTCTCCCAGCTCAAAGGCGGCGCAACAAGAAGAGAGGTAGTCCTCGGATTTACCAGAAGCAGCGAATTCGGCAGCAAGTGTATTGCCGCGAGAATCATTCCGTTCAAATAATATCAGGAAGGCTTAACGACTGAACTGTCGTCATAAGATTCCATCTGATAGACGCGGACATAGTCGACTCTCATCTGAGCCGTCTCGTCAAACATCGTGCTCTCGTCAGGATCACCCGGCCAGTTACCGCCAACGGCTACGTTGAGCGTGAAATAGAATGCTCCGTCAAACGGTGCAGGATAATCTTTTTCTACGCCAAGCTGAGTTACGCAGTACCAGTCACTTGTCTCAAAGAACTTCTCTCCGTCAAGATAGAAAGACATCTTGCCGGGTACCCATTCGCACGCATAGATATGATAGTCATCAGACAGCTTCCCGCTTATCGAAGTGGATCCTTGTGTCTCATCGTGAGGAAGTCCGTAATGAAGCGTCGAGTATGTTGTGCTCTCATTTCCTCCGACAACTTCCATGATGTCGATCTCACCTGACAATGGCCATCCTCCGTATGTATTCTTACTCGGAAGCATCCAGAATGCAGGAAGAAATCCTTTACCTTCAGGAACCTTGATCCTCGCTTCGAAGTATCCGTAGAGGAATGATGCGTTCTGATATGTGTTGATCCTTCCGGATGTGTATTTCACTTCTCCGTTATCGGAGACTTCCTTAAGAGGCTGTATTACGAGATCGCCGTCTTCGACGTAGACATTGGTCGTTCCCCAGGTATATTCCTGGAGCTCGTTATTTACGTATCCTTTGCTGTGATGCTCGGTATTCCAGTTGTCTTTGCTTAATTCATCGCCGTCGAATTCGTCTGACCATACGAAAGTATATCCTTCAGGCACCACGCATCCTTCAGGCGGCGTCGGCGGTTCTGTCTCCACGGGTTCAGTTGTCGTGATCTCAGGAGCTGTCTGAGTCGTTGTCTGCTCCGTTGTCTCTTCTGTTGCAGCTTCAGTCGTTGTCTCGCTTGTTTCAGTCGCCTGAGCCGTGGTGGTAGTTGTTTCCTCCGAAGCCGTTACTTCAGTCGTTTTTGCGCATGATCCGAGGAGCATCAGTGATGCCAAGACCAGCGCGAATGTGGCCTTTTTCATAGGTCAGTCCTCCATAATAAGTTTTTTGCCCTTTTCTCTTATTATATCTTCTTTGCCTTTTTATACTTCTTGATCGGCATCGGAAGTTCGTCCTCATACCTCTCGAAAACATCCGTTACCGTAACTATCGTGTCTCCCTCATATCCGTTTACCATAACCTTGTCTCCCGGCTTAACGGTCTTGTCGGTGCAAAGGTAATCATATTTCCTTTTCGAGCCATCGAAAACAACAGACACGAATCTGTGCTTTTTACCCTTATGGCCTTCAGTTTCGGAAGGAAGCGGGGCACTTATCTCATAGTACTTGGTGGTGATCCTTCCTACAGGGATTCCGTCGAGCCAAAACGTGGAAACGCCCTCTGCGTCGTTATATGTAACATTGTTAAACACCATTTTCTCGGGTTCGCCGAAGATCTCATAGGTACTTCCCGGTGCAGTTTTGACCATGATCTTGTTTTTGAGCGCGCAGTAATCCGCAGGCGGAATAACGACCATGATCTTAGGCGGGATCCCGTCCTTATCTTTGCCGTTACTGAGCATCTTTCCTTCGATCATGATGGATCCGTCCGGGAACGGAGCGAGTCTTATTGTGCAGTTCCTCTCGCCCATTCCGAGCCACAATACCCACTGTGGTCCTCCGAAGACAACTTTGGTGTCATGCTTCTTATATTTCCTTCTGGCCTCCGTTAAGGCACTCCTGACACTCTTATAGACAACGTCATCGCCGTAGTAGTCAAGTTCCTGCAATCTCTTTTCAATAGCGAACTTCGCCTGCAGATAATATGCGTAGCCTGTCTCGTAGTCTTCCTCTACGCCTATGCCGTGCATATAGCAGTTACCCATTCGTAAAGCTACGTCTGCGAATTTGGAATCGTAGTTCTCGCGTCTTATCTGCTCAAAGCATTCGTTATATACGGACCAGTAAAGTTCCATGGCGATCCTGCCGTTTTGGACTATGTAATAACCTTTGGCGAACATATCCGCGAGCTTATATGTACTCTCGAATAGTCCTGCCGCATGTCCGATGCTGAAGTACTTGAAAGCTTCGTCGTACTGCGGTTTTCCGCCGTTACATCTTCCGTAGTAATAGATGTAGCCGAGAGTATTGGCAGCTGTCGCGGAACCTGTCATGGAGTAATATTTTAAGAATGCATCGCGGGATTTATAGAAGTCCTGCTTGTACATCTTATTGCCCGTGTAGTAACAATAACCTCTTGTCTTTATCGCCTGAGGATCATCCTTGGCGCACAGATATTCGAGGGCGAACTTGTATTTTTCCATGTATGCGTCGCCTTCAAGGCACGCTTCGTCAGCGTCAGTTTTTCCGAGGAAGCTCGCGTATACCATGTCAGGGATGATGCCCTCATCTATGTAGTCTTTGAGGTCTTTTTCGATAAGCTCAAAGAAATGTATTGCCTCTTCAATGTTAACGAGGAGAGGGTTTTCGAGTATCTTTACAAAGATCTGGTTCATGAGGCTTACGCAGTATTCGATGACTTCCCTTTCCTCGAAGCGGTCATCGAACTCGGGATACGGAAGGATCTCGTACAAAAGCGAGCATACGAAGAGACAGTAGTCGGCTACTTTCTCGAGTTCGAATGCAACAAGAAGATTCTTGATGCCTGAAAGAAGGTCAGAAGCCTTGAGCTTATACTTGCTTCGCTTGGATATCTCACCTATTACTAGGAAATTATCCGTAAGTTCCCTTATGTCCAGAGTTCCCCTAATGACTTCCTTGATCTCGGAGCCCTTGATCTCAGGAAGGATCACACCGTCGAGCTCCTCTGTCGGGATGGCGACGGTCTCAGGATGAAGAAGGCTCTTGTCGCGGAATGATACAAGCCAGGAATTGCCCAAGTCAGCAGATGCGACGCCTATCCTTCCCGTCGCAATATGAACTACCGGACTTCCCTTCATCGGCTTATACATAAACACCCCCGAAAAATAACTTCTTTTAATATTATAACATCATATGTACAATATCCCTTGGGGGTGAAACAATTGGCAAGATCAAGATCAATCGTAAAGACGATACTTAAGGTCGTCGCAATCATACTCGCGCTTCTTATAGTCGTTGTAGGAGGTTATGTAATCTACGCATTCGCATCCTATCACAGGATCGAAGACAACAAAGATCTTACAATCGATAACAGAGGCGAGGTTATCAAAGAAGCATCCGTCAACGAGACATATTCCATCATGTCGTATAACATCGGTTTCGGTGCATATGAGAGCGATTACAGCTTCTTCATGGACGGCGGTGAATCTTCCTGGGCAAAGAGCAAGGAAGATCTCATCAAGAACATCGACGGTATCGGAAATGACATCAAGGGCGTTAACCCTGATATCGTTATCCTTCAGGAAGTCGACACGAACGGAACAAGAACATATCACGTGGATGAGGCGGAGCAGCTTAAGAACATCTTCGGCTATTCGAACTATGTATTCTCACAGAACTTCGATTCACCGTTTTTGTTCTGGCCTTTGACTGAGCCTCACGGCAAGAACCAGTCAGGTCTTCTTACTGGCTCATCGCTTTTCTTCTCATCATCACTTCGAAGAAGCCTTCCGGTCTCCACTTCTCTTAAAAGGATCGTTGACCTCGACCGTTGTTATTCCATCACGAGGATACCTGTCGAAAACGGTAAGGAACTTTGCATCTTTAACGTTCACCTTTCCGCATACGGCAGCGATGCTTCCGTAAGAGAAGGTCAGCTCGGCATGCTCATGGGCGATATCCAAAAAGAGATCGAGAACGGAAACTACGTCATCTGCGGCGGTGATTTCAACCACAACCTAAGAGGCGAATCCGGTGAAGGCGTACCTGACTGGGCACAGCCTTTCCCGACGGAAGTTCTCCCGTCAGGAAGTAATCTCGGATTCAAGGTTGCAGAAGAAGCCGATATTGAGCATAATAGCTGCAGAAATTCGGACATTGCATGGATCCCGGGTGAAACATTTACAGTCCTCGCCGACGGATTCATCGTATCAGATAACGTGGAGGTCATTACCTATAAATCACTTGACTGGGACTTCCGGCGTTCAGATCACGATCCGATCTATATGGAGTTCAAACTGTTAGATGAATAATGACAACAAAGCAGATTTTACAAGCGGGAGCATAACCAAGAAATTGATAGGGTTTATGCTCCCTATTCTTGCAGCCCTTATCCTTCAGTCGATGTACAGTGCCATCGATCTTCTTATCGTAGGAAGGTTCGGTTCATCTGACGGCATCTCGGGTGTATCCACAGGCGCCAGCATCCTCCAGTTATTTACGTTCACCGTTGTTGCATTAACGACGGGTGTGACCGTTCTTATCGGCCAGTACTTAGGTACCGGCGAACCTAAAAAGATAGGCCGTCTTCTGGGAAATGCAGTATGTTTTTTCCTTGTACTAAGTGCTGTATTATCACTTGTTCTCATCGTTCTGGCAAGGCCGATAGCGATCCTCATGCAGGCACCTGAAGAAGCACTTGATGCGACCACGCTTTACATTAGGATCTGCGGTGCGGGCTTCGTGTTTGTTGTCTTTTATAACTTCATCAGCTGCATATTCAGAGGACTCGGCAATTCGAGGCTCCCTCTCCTTTTCGTCGCCATCGCATGTGTCGCGAATATCTTAGGCGACCTTTTCTTCGTCGCAGTATTGAAACTCAATGTAGCAGGTGCCGCGCTTGCCACGATCATATCTCAGGCCATAAGCGTCGTTATCTCTCTTCTTGTTATTCGAAAACAATCTCTTCCGTTTAGACTTACGAAGAAAGATCTCACCTTCGGCCTTGAAGTTTCGCATTTTCTTAAGATCGGTGCACCTCTCGCACTTCAGGAGATACTCACAAACGTAACCTTCCTCGCGATCTGCGCATTCGTTAACAAGCTGGGACTTGAAGCTTCATCAGGTTACGGCGTATCTCAAAGAATAGTCGGATTCGTTATGCTCATCCCTGCTTCGATAATCCAGAGCATGTCTTCATTCGTAGCACAAAATGTAGGCGCTGGAAATGAAGCCAGAGCAAAGAAAGCAATGAGAACCGGAATGATAATAGGTATCATAATCGGGATACCTGTAGCGATAATCACATTCCTTCACGGCGATATCCCGGCATCAATCTTTACTGATAATCCCGAATACATTAAAAGAGCTGCAGAATTCTTAAGAGGCTTTGCACCGGAAGCTATCATCACTTCGATACTTTTTAGTTTCCTGGGATATTTCAACGGTCATTCCAAATCAACATTTGTTATGGTACAGGGTCTTATCCAGTCATTTATGATACGTCTTCCGTTTTCGTATATAATGAGTATAAGACCGAATGCATCACTGACATATATCGGACAGGCTGCTCCTTTGGCAACTTTGATCGGTATTCTGATGTGCATCATCTACTTTTTTATGATCAACAAAAAAGCAAAGGAAACAACTGATTAAGTAAGAACTATTATTTCGAACCGAACCGTCTTTTTCGAGAAGAAAAAATATTTTTGGAACTTCATAAAGACTACACATCTTTTTCCTAGAATGCGGACGTAAACAAAAAGAATCTGCAACAAGAAAGGAATAGAAACATGAAAAAACAATATTTCAGGATCGGTTTGATATTCGCATTAACCATATTAGTTATCTTTGCTTCCGCGCTTACGATCTATACCCGTTACAGGATAAAAGACGCCAACAAGAGATTCACGGATGTTATGAGAAACAACCGTAACGGTCTGGTCATGGATCATGCATGGGATCTTATGGGATCTGATCAGGACGGTAAGATCGATCATGCTAATAGATCTTACTCCAGATGGGATTCCTATCTGAGAAACGCATATGATTACGAAAAGAATGTTGACGGCAGATATAGCGCAGTCGTTGATATCGGAAATAATTATCAAACAATTATCGAGACAAGAGATTTTCTGAGAGTTCATATAAGGTATACAGGCGGAGATACCCAATCCAGATGTATACTTTTTGATGAGCCGTTCCCCAATGATCCGGAAAGCAACTGGTTGACCCTCCCGAATATCAGCGGATCTTACTGCGATAACACATACATCTTTGACGGAGTCCTCTCATGGTCCGAATGGGAGAACGGAGAAGAAAAGATCTATTCGATCAATATCGGACACCCTGACTCGGTAAACTTATCAGAAGCAGTCCCGTTCGAAGAAGCATTCGGTGATTATAGTCAACTCGACGTCGAACTTATAACATTCGGTCCTTCTTCAAGAAGGAAACTTAATGAGACCGCAAAGGAAAAGACCGAAGAATATCTGGATCTTTATAAGAACGGAAATTATGAAAACAGCGAGATGATCACAGAAGAAGGTCTTTTCACGACATACTGCGGCTACATGATCGAATCAATCGATGATGAAGAATATTTAACCGTATATTCATTTGTCTTTAAGCCATTGAAATTTGTTCTTCAAGAGTATAGCGGCATGTACGTTATCCTTCTGATCGGATTTTTCTTATCTGAAGCAGTAGCGATCTTTACGATCAGGAAACTCTATAAGAATGCCGAGGCTTATGAGATCAGGAACAGAAGATTTACAAGAGGCATCGCTCACGAACTTAAGACACCTCTCGCGATAACAAAAGCATGTGTTGAGAACTGGGAATATCTTGAGGAGGATCAAAAACCTGAATACTCCAAAAAGATCATCTCAGAAGTCGATCATATGACGGATCTTATAACGAGACTTCTCGAATTATCAAAGCTCAGTTCCGGAAATATAGAGCTGCATAAAGAAAGCGTTGAGCTCATGTCTCTTACCAAAAACGTTTATGGTCGAATGAGAGATCTCGCCAGGGAGAGAAAACTCGATATTGAGATAAAGGGCGAAGCAAACGTTAATGAATTCCCTGTCTATGCCGATCTTGATATGATGAATATCGTTATCAATAATTTCATCTCAAACGCCATCAAGTATTCAGATCATAAGATCAGAATCACTCTTGGCACTTCCGGAAAAAAGATCAATTTCACTATCGCCAACGATGGTACAAAGATCTCAAAACCCGATCAGAAAAGAGTATGGGATACGTTCTATAAAACTGACGAATCAAGAAGTGACAGAATGAACAGTAGTGGTGTAGGACTATCCGTTGTAAAGAATATCCTGGATCTTCACAAAGCAAAATACGGTTGCTACAGTGACGATCAGGAAACGGTATTCTGGTTCACGATGGATTCGGATAAGAAGCAATAAAGTAAAGGACATTGGATTATGTATCGCATATTGATCGCAGAGGATGATAACACATTAAGAAGTGTCCTTGAGGCATTCTTCAGTAAGAACGGATTTACCGTCGATACAGTTAACAACGGAGATGCTGCGTGCACATACATAGATAATAATAAATACGACATCGTTGTGCTGGACATCATGATGCCTGGAAAAGACGGCAAGGAAGTATGCAGATATATCAGAGGCAAATACGATGTACCGATCATCTTCTTAACCGCTCTCGGAAGCGAAGATGATATCGTCACCGGATATGAGATAGGTGCAGATGAATATATCAGCAAACCGTTCTCAACCAAAGTCCTTCTTGTCAAAGTCAACGCTCTTATTAACAGATATCACGGCCTGTTCGTTAAAGACGGTAAGATCAATGTAGATGAGATCACAGTTGAACCTGCAAAGAGATATGTAACCGTAAACGGATCAGAGATAGTACTCGCACCTAAAGAGTACGATCTTCTCATGTATTTTCTTGATAATCAGGGGATCGTTCTTACACGCGATCAGATCCTCGATAAGGTCTGGGGCATGGACTACTCAGGATATGACAGAACAGTCGATACACA
>JAGCGK010000049.1 GCA_017649645.1 Clostridiales bacterium
AAATTAGAACATCGGAGGTGTAATCACTATGATTAAGATGAATTTACAGCTCTTTGCTCATAAGAAGGGAATGGGTTCGACCAAGAACGGCCGTGACTCTGAATCCAAGAGACTTGGAGCTAAGAAGGGCGACGGACAGCACGTGCTCGCCGGTAACATTCTTGTCAGACAGCGTGGAACAAAGATCCATCCTGGTACAAACGTAGGTATCGGATCTGATGATACTCTCTATGCACGTATCGACGGAAAAGTTAAGTACGAGCGTCTCGGTAAGGATAGAAAGCAGGTTAGCGTATATCCTATCGCTGAGTGATCTATTGATCAACGTTGAATTATTCGGTCTGTCGGGAACTCTCGGCAGACTGTTTTTTTACTAAAGATTTAAAGGTGTCTTATGTTTATCGATCATGCAAAAATCTATGTTAAAGCAGGAGACGGCGGAAACGGCTGTGTATCTTTTCATACCGAAAAATATGTAACCAACGGCGGTCCTGACGGCGGTGACGGCGGAAAAGGCGGAGATGTTGTATTTGTAGCAACATCTAAGATCTCTACGCTCCAAAGCTTCAGATTTAAGCATAAGTTCGTCGCTAAAAACGGCGAGAAGGGCATGAATCGAAAGATGTACGGCAAGGGCGGCGAGGACCTTAAGATCGCTGTTCCTGTCGGAACCATAATCAAGGATGTTGATACTGACAGGATCATCGCAGATCTTTCCGAGGATGGTCAGGAAGTCATCGTTGCAAAAGGCGGTAAGGGCGGACTCGGCAATATGCACTATGCAAATGCCGTAAGACAGGCTCCAAGATTTGCAAGAGCCGGTATCCCGGGTGAGGAGAAGAACCTCTCCATTGAACTTAAGCTTATAGCTGACGTAGGTCTTGTAGGTTATCCTAATGCAGGTAAATCCACACTCCTTTCGGTTATGACAAAGGCTAAGCCTAAGATCGCTGATTATCCGTTTACTACTCTCGAGCCTGTTCTCGGAGTCGTTCAGGATTTTGATACCAGCTTTGTAATTGCCGATATTCCGGGTCTTATCGATAATGCTCATGAGGGTGCAGGTCTTGGCCATGATTTCTTAAGACACATCGAGAGAACAAGACTTCTCATTCATGTAGTTGACGTCTCAAGTGCAGACGGAAGAGATCCGATCGATGACTTTAAGAGCATCAATGAAGAGTTAAGGCTCTTTAATGAGCAGCTCGCATCCCGTCCTCAGGTCGTAGTAGCCAACAAATCAGACTTGGCTTCCGAAGAGGAAGTAGAGATGTTTGTTGATGCAGTTAAGGAGATGGGATACGAAGATGTTTTCGTAACATCAGGCGCTGCTATGATCGGTATCAAGCCTTTGATCGATAAAGTTTCCGAACTCGTAAGTAAGCTTCCGGCTACTCCTATCTTCGATTCGATCGAAGAAGAGAAGGTTTACAAATTCGAACCTAAGGAACAGTTTACGATCGAGGTCGATGAAGACGGAGTTTACAATATTTGCGGTCAGTGGGCTAAGGTTACGATGGAGTCCACTAACTTTGATGACCCTGAGTCTTTGTCCTATTTCCAGAGATCGCTTATCAACGCAGGTGTTATTGACGCACTTCGTGAAAAGGGTATCCGGGAGGGCGATACAGTAAGGATCGATGATTTTGAGTTTGATTTTGTTGAATAAGATAGCAATTTTTTTATAATTGTCGGGATAATATGTTGCATTTTCAAACTTAATCCAATTTTGAACTGTCTTGTTTACATTTTGTTAAAATTTAAACATAAATAGTCCACAATGTATCGTTATACTAAAACCATAAAGATTTAAGCGACCTCTTAAAATCTTGGAATGAGTTTGTAATAGACTGTCTAACCCCGGACAGTCTTTTTTTTTGCAAGTTTTTCCTTTCCTGTTATGAACAATTAAATCCTTTTGATATAATCTTTAATCATATATGGAGGATCAATAGATAATGGGAGAAGTGTTAACAAGGGAAGAAAGCATCGAATTGGCTTCGTTTATGGCTGAAAAGTATAGACAGTTAGAGATAAAGGAAGCTGAATTTATTGATACCAAGGAACGAATGGATAATATTCCTGATGATACGAAGATTCCAAGGCATTCCGCATTCAAATTCTTTTGGCCGTACCTGATCATTGCATCTATTGCAGAGGCAGTGGTCTATACGATATGTTTTGTTTTTGTATTTGCTGTCAAGTCGGATCTTGTCAGCACTATGATCTCGTTTATATTGATAATCCTTACCTGGCCTGCGATCGTGATCTTTGGCGCTGTAAGGGCCAAAGTTAAACGCAGGGAATATAACAACGGTGTGGATATAAAGATCCACAGTAACCAGAGACTTAGGGCCGAATGCGAACAAAAGCTCAAAGATCTGGAAAAAGAACTTGTCAGTATAGAAAATGAGACTTCAGCGTATGACGATATCGTTCCTTCAACGATGCGTACCTATGATTGTATGCAGACAGTTAAGAGAACATTAGAGAATAATATGGCTGAGAACTTCGAAGAAGCGGTATCCCGACTTAAGCCGGTAGGACACAGAAGTTTTTATTGATCCTTTATTTGAGAAGATCCGAAAACGACTTGAACGCTTCGGAAGGATTCTGTTTCCATGAATTACAGATCTTCGTGCAGCTTTCCTTATCTTCGCATCTTATTGATGTTGAGAAAACGGGACCTTTGTCATCATTTATGCTCAGATCTGCGTAGAAAACATCATCGACAGCACGGATATTGGCTTTGATGCTGTTCCTGTCCGATACCTGGTCTTGAAGGTCTTCCTTCGCTTTCATAAGGAAGTTGAGCGTGTTTTGATTTAAAGATCCCTTAATATCGTCCAAAACAGCTTTTCCGCCTTCGGTGATGAAGAGGATATCCTCGGAAGAATCGGCTGTAACCTGATCGGTGCCGTCACTTTCTGAGACCTTCTCGAGAAGGCTTGCTGCTATAAGTTCGTTATAGCCCTGAGAGAATGTGAAATAATCCATGTAAAGAGATTCCAGGCATTTATCCATGAGCATATGGTAAGTAAGACCCGGTGCATCCGATACGAGATGAAGGATTATTATCTTGGCATTTGCAATATTTTCTGAACTCATATGTATGATTATATCTTAAAGTTTTCGAAAAGAATCATTAAGGGCAAAAAATCGCAGAAAATGTACTTTTTTTAGTTCACGAAAAGGGTCTGGGGTGATATACTTTCTATTAGTTTTTACAAAAAAAGACTAGTGTGAGGAGAAACATTATGATCAATTTGGACATTTCCAATGTGCTTCCTTTTATCGGAGGCGAAGAAGCTGTCCTTCGTATGGAGCCACAGGTAAAGACGGCTCACGACATGCTTCACAAGAAGAACGGCCCGGGAAACGACTTCCTCGGTTGGCTCGACCTTCCTACTTACTACGATAAGGAAGAATTTTCCAGAATCAAGAAAGCGGCAGCTAAGATCCGTAAGGATTCCGATGTTCTTATCGTTATCGGTATCGGCGGTTCTTATTTGGGCGCTAGAGCTGCTATCGAGCTTCTGAATCATTCTTTCGCTAATATCGCACCTAAGAAGACAAGAAAGAGTCCTATCGTTCTTTTCTGCGGAAATTCAATCAGTGCCACATATTTGGCAGATTTGATGGATGTTATCGAGGGCAAAGACATCTCCGTCAATATCATTTCCAAGTCCGGTACAACAACTGAGCCTGCTATCGCTTTCAGGATCTTCAAGGCTTACATGGAGAAGAAGTACGGTAAGGCAGAAGCTAAGGCAAGGATCTATGCAACAACAGATAAGGCAAGAGGAGCTTTGAAGGGCCTCGCTGATAAGGAAGGCTATGAGACATTCGTAGTACCTGATGATGTCGGAGGACGTTTCTCGGTTCTTACAGCTGTAGGTCTTCTTCCTATCGCTGTTTCCGGTATCGACATTAAGGAAGTTATGAAGGGTGCTAAGGACGCTTCCAAGGAATTCAAGAAGATGTCCGTTATGGATAACCCATGCTATAAGTATGCAGCAGTTCGTAACTGTCTCCTTCGTTCCGGTTATTCAACAGAAGTTATGGTTAACTACGAGCCATCTTTCCACTACATGACAGAGTGGTGGAAGCAGCTCTACGGTGAGTCCGAGGGTAAGGACGGCAGAGGAATCTTCCCTGCAGGTGTTGATAACACAACAGATCTTCACTCTATGGGTCAGTACATCCAGGACGGAAGAAGAATGCTCTTCGAGACAGTCGTACAGATCGACAAGGCTCGTCGTACATTTGAGATCCCTAACGATCCTAAGAACCTTGATGGTCTTAACTTCCTTTCAGGTATGGACATGAACGACGTTAACCTTAAGGCTATGCAGGGAACAGTACTCGCACACGTTGACGGTAAGGTTCCGAACATGATCGTTCACATGCCTGAGCTTACACCATATTGGTTTGGTCAGCTTGTTTATTTCTTCGAGAAGGCTTGCGGTATCTCCGGTTACCTCCTTGCTGTAAACCCATTCAACCAGCCTGGTGTTGAAGCTTACAAGAAGAACATGTTCGCTCTTCTCGGTAAGCCTGGTTACGAAGATCAGAAGGCTGCTTTGGAAGCAAGACTCAGCAAGTGATCTGAATCAGATAGATAATGAGATCTCCCGTTATCCGATAACGGGAGATTTTTTATGCCTGTTTTTAGGCTCATCCTAGCTAAGTAATGACGGGCATTCAACGATATTGGAACGGATTACATAAGGGACCGAATAATTTGCAAAAAAATGAATAGTAAAAATGTGATGTGCAAAGTGACTTTCGAAGTTTCTTCAGTCTGATATAATTATTCGAAAAGAAATCATTAGGAGTGATCTTTATGAATCAGGTCAAGATATCACGTAAGGATCTCATGTCGGTGGAAAGCCCCGGACGCTACGTCGGAGGCGAGTTCGGTTCCGTCATTAAGGAAAATGTATTGGAACAGCTCGAGAAGACAGGCTCATGTAAGGAAGTTCGTACAGCTTTCTGTTTCCCTGATGTTTATGAAATAGGAATGAGTAACCTTGCTCTGCAGATACTCTATAAGTGTCTTAACGACATGGAGGAATGCTGGTGCGAGCGTGTTTTCTCGCCGTGGGTCGACATGGATGCCGTAATGAGAAAAAGCGGTATCGAGCTTTATTCCATGGAGAGCAAATCTCCTCTTAAGGATTTCGACGTGGTAGCTTTTACATTGGGCTATGAGATGTGCTACACGAACGTTCTTCAGATGCTCGATCTTGGCAAGATCCCGTTCAGGACCAAGGACCGCACCGAGAATGATCCTATCGTCGTTTGCGGAGGACCTTGTGCGTATAACATCGAACCGATGGCGGACTTTTTCGATCTGGCCATGATGGGTGAGGGAGAAGAACTCATCGTTGAGGTTACGAAGGTCATCAAGAAATATAAGGATGAGGGTAAGAAGGACAGAAAAAAGCTTCTGGTCGAGCTTTCTCAGCTGGAAGGTGTCTATGTGCCGAGTCTTTATGAGCCAGAATATGAAGACGGCCGATATGTAGGTCTTAAAAAGCTTTCCGAGGAAGCTCCCGATACTATTCAAAAAAGGATCATCAAGAATCTCGATAACGTTCCTTATCCGACAAATCCTGTTATCCCGAATATAAGGATCATCCATGACAGAGCTTATCTCGAGATATTCAGAGGATGTATCAGAGGCTGCAGATTCTGTCAGGCGGGATTCATCTATCGACCCGTAAGAGAGAAATCTGCAAAGACTTTGTGCAGACAGGGAATCGAGATCGAGCATAACACGGGCTATGACGAGCTCGGAATCCTCTCATTGTCATCAAGTGACTACACGGGTCTTAAGGAACTTACGGACGGACTTCTTGATGCGTTCGAAGGACGCCACACGAGTCTGTCGCTTCCTTCTTTGCGTATCGATAACTTTGCTTTGGATCTTATGGAGAAAGTATCCCAGACAAGAAAGTCCGGTCTTACGTTCGCGCCTGAAGCGGGAACGCAGAGACTTCGTGACGTCATAAATAAAGGTATCTGCGAAGAAGATATCATGAAATCCCTAAGCCTCGCGTTCGCGGGCGGCTGGAGCACGGTTAAGCTATACTTCATGCTC
>JAGCGK010000050.1 GCA_017649645.1 Clostridiales bacterium
AGTTAAGATGGGAACTGATTATGTACAGGCTGACGGAAGTCTCGCAGCTACCGAGCACTACTTCACAGTTAAGTCCGGTTCAACAACGAAGGTGCCTGTAAGTGAAGATGGAACATACACCATCGTTGAGAAAGCAGATAGTGCAGCTATCTCCGGCTACACCGTTGACACTACATACCAGAGTTCAAGTGTATCTGTAAGCGATGAAAGTAAGGATGCAACAGCAACCATTACTAACGCATACACGAAGATCGATTACAGTATTAAGGTAAGTAAAGAAGCTACTGGTGCTCCAGCAGGTAAGGATACTTTTGAATTTACTGTTATGAAGGGTAACCAGTATGTAAATGATGAGGGTAAGTTCCAGACTGGCGAGTATAAGTTCCAGGTTGGAAACAACTCTGAGAAGGAAGTTTCTGTTCCTGAATCCGGAACATATACTGTAACTGAGGTTAATGCCGGTGTAGATAACTATAACCTTGAGATCGCGTATGGTACCGGAACAGATAACACTGTAATTCTCTCTGATAATGATTACAGTGGTTCTGTAAAGATTTATAACACGTATACTGAAATGGCAACTACTAATTACTCGCTTAAGGTTAGTAAAGAAGTGATCGGAATCAACAACGTAACCGGTTCATTTGAATTTGCGGTTAAGAAGGTCGGAACTGACAGTTATGTTCAGAATGATGGCTCTTTGGGTACCAATAAACAGTTGTTTACTGTAACTTCCGGCGGAGAGACTACCATTAATCTGAATGAGTCAGGAATCTATAGCGTTGTTGAAGAAGGTGGAGAAGTATCGGGTTATAAGTTGGATGTATCTTATGATAACGATAGCGTAACTGTTGATGATACTAATCCATTGGCAGGTATTAAGATCTTCAATACATATAGTGCTATATCTTACAGTATTGATGTAAGCAAAGAAGCGAATGGAGCTCCTTCAACTGTAACTTCTTATAAGTTTACGGTTAAGAACGGTGAGAAGTTTGTAAACGGTTCAGGTGATGTTCAGGATGATGAATACGTATTTACGATCGCATCAGGTGATACCGTTAATGTACCGGTTCCAAGTTCCGGAACTTACGTTGTAACCGAAGTTGATGCCAATATAGACGGATATACATTGGATACAACTTATGACAAGGCGAGTGTAACACTTACTGATTCCGGTAATACGGGAAGTGTAGCTATTGTAAATACCTATACGGAGATAAAGGATAGTCCAACACCGACGACGGATACCCCGACGCCGACTGATAAGCCTACCGAAGCTCCAACGGGAACGCCGACAGATACGCCTACGACGTCTCCGACACCAACACCAACGACTGACGTAACGCCTACACCGACACCTGCCATCACACAGGCTCCTACACCTACACCGACAGATGTGAAGGTTGTTGAAGTTACTGTTGACGGAGCAGAGATCAGTGACAATGCGTATTATGTAGATGATAGTGGTAAGGTTCATCTGACTACGGATTATGTTAACGGTTTGTCGGGCGGTAAACATACAATGGTTACTTCGTTTAGTGATGGATCCACATTAACCACAGAATTTGAGGTTACTAAGACGAACAATAACAGTGGAAATAAAGTGACATCGACAAGCGGAGTTGTTGCAACAGGTGAGAGCTCACGAGAGGTATTGATCCAGATTGCTGCAGTTCTCATGCTGGTAGCTGTAACACTTATTCTCTACAGGAAACGATTCCTGGAAAGCTAATAAGAAATAATTGATGTGAAGAGCCGTTCTCTAAGGAGGACGGCTTTTTTATGCGGGATTTTTCGAGAAGGATAAAACCTTACATCAGGTGTAAGTTCAAATACCAATGTTGTTGTACTAAGATTTATTTGTACAAGAACGGAGGATAATTCATGAAACCGATATTGAAGATTGAATCATTGAAAAAGTATTACGGAAAGCAGGAAAACCTGACCAGAGCTATCGACGGAATAGACATTAATGTCATGGAAGGCGAGTTCCTTGGGATCATGGGAGCGAGCGGTTCGGGAAAGTCAACTCTGCTTAACTGTATCGCAACTGTAATTAAGCCGACCAGCGGAACGATCGAGTTGAACGGACAGGAGATATCCAAGCTCAGGGGAGCTAAGCTCGCTCAATATAGAGGAAAAGATATGGGTTATCTGTTCCAGAATTTCGAACTGGTTGATAATCTTACGGGAAGAGAAAACATTATGCTTCCGATCTCTCTTCATAAGAATAATGAGAATACTGATGAAAGAATGCAAAAGCTCATAAACTATCTCGAGATCGGAGATATCGTGGATAAGTTTCCGTCGCAGATGTCGGGCGGCGAGAAGCAGAGAGTTGCGGCTGCAAGGGCTCTGATCCTCAATCCTAAGATCATTCTCGCTGATGAGCCGACGGGTGCTCTTGATTCAAAGAATGCGAAGTCTCTTATGACCAAACTTGAGGGACTTAATAAAGATGAAAATGCAACGATACTTATGGTTACACATGATTCCAACGCGGCAAGTTTCTGCAGCAGGATAATGTTTATCCAGGACGGCAAGATATTCCATGAACTCAGGAAAGATAGGGAAAATGAGACAAGACAGAGCTTTTACGAGAGGATCCTGAGTGTCATGGCACAGCTTGGAGGAGGTTCTGCAAATGTTCTCTAAGCTCGTATTACGTAATACGAAGCGAAGCCAGAAAGAAAACCTTCTTTTTATGAGTTCGCTCGTAATTTCTATTATTGCTTTTTATGTTGTTCTTTCGCTTAAGAATCAGGATATTGTAAGATACATCCAGTCGCTGGAAAGCGATGCCATCAATAAGCTTCTTACGATGGTCACAGCGCTTTACATGTTTACTTTGGTAGTGCTGTTTTTCTTGATCTACTACGCCAGCAAATATCAGATAGAGAGGCGAAGTCACGAGTTGGGCGTTTATCTCATGATGGGAATGAAGCGCTCGAAGATGTTCTTCATGCTCTTGGCTGAAGATATTGCAAGTTCTGCGATTGCTTTGGTTATCGGACTTCCATTTGCACTTTTGTTCTCTGAACTTATGAGTCTAATAACCGTTAAGTGTGTCGGTGTAGGATTTTTGGAACATCAGTCGACATTTGATGCCAGAGCTTTGGGGCTAACGCTTCTTGGTTTTGTTGCGATCAAATTGGTATCGTTCTTCCTTATAAGTTTTTCTCTTTTTCGAAAAGAAGTCGGAGCACTTCTTTCGGATGCGCCAAATAACATCAAAAAGAGAAGAACGCCGGCTCTTTATCTTGCATCAACGGTCATCGGTTTAGGCTTGTTGGTAGCAGCATACTATCTCGTGATCAAGGGTTATTCCTGGATGGATCTCAAATTTATGCTCTTGACGGTCATGGTCGGCCTTGCCGGTACATTTATGCTGTTTTGGGGAATCCGATTCTTTATTGGTCTTATCGCGAGAAGAAACAGCAGTAAAAAACTTCATGCTTTTACGTTCAGACAGATCGAAGATACCGTGATCTTCAGATCGGGTACTATGGCATTGTGTTCATTGCTCGTGCTTACTTCTTTCGTATGCATGGGCGCAGGAATCAGTGTTTTTACTTCGTATGATCTTTACAGGGGACACGTAATGGATTACACATTCAGATGCGATTCTCCGCTTACTGAAGAAGAGATCGAAGAATACAAAGAGGTCTATGGTGAAGAGCCTATACTTAATACTTCGGAAAGTGTAACGGATTATCTTAAGGAAATCGGGGTGGCGGATAAGTTCTCATTCATAGATGTATTGAGGATCGGTCATGTCAAACTTCCTGAAGATGCTACCAGTTTTGATGTCTATAATATGGACAATGCCATGGAAATCCTGAGCAAATTCAATGGCGAGTTCTACTATGCAGATAGGATCTATGACATTAATCCTCACTTGATAAGTCTCGGAGATTATAACAAGATCCTGGCTCTTGCAGGAAAGGAGCCTTTGGTGCTCGGTTCAGGAGAATTGGGCGTATACATGGATGGTGATGTCTCCAATGAGAAGGTCGTGGAAGATTTTAATAAAGTCCTCGCGGAAAGACCTCAGGTTAGCCTTGTAGGCGAAGATTATGTCCTTGTCGGAGAAGTTTATACTACCCCGATCGTAACGGACTATCTGATGTCACCGGCATTCTGTCTCATTATTCCTGATGACAAGTTCGATGAACTCGCTCAGAATAATTACACAGCGTATCTTAATGCCAGACTGGATGAAGATAAATACACAAACGGTAACATCTTCCAGACATTAACAGAAGTTAATGATGCTATAGACAGTTCCATACCTCAGTATCTTGAGTATGAGTCATATATGAACAATATGGGAAGACAGTTGTTCTATCTTGTGGCTACAAGTTATGTAACTATCTATCTGGCATTGGTATTCCTTGTTATCGCCAACACGATCCTCGGAGTCCAGTTCCTGATGAACCAGAAAAAGAGCAGCAAGAGATATAAGACACTTATTAAGCTTGGAGCTGGTCATAAGACACTCTGTAAGAGTTCCGCCAAGCAGATCAACTGGTATTTCGGTATTCCGATCGCGGTTGCGGCTATGAGCAGCATCTTCGGTGTAAGAGGTCTTTTCTCGGGAATCCTGTCATCCAGGACCAAGACGAGCATATCTGAAATGATGATCACTACCGCGATTGTTATAACTGCTTTTGTTTTGATAGAATGTATCTATATCTTGGTGGTCAAGAGAGCCAGCTTCAAATATCTGAAGACTCTCATGAACCCTGAGAGGGAGGAATGATCTTGAAACGTATCTGCGTAGTTGAAGACGAACCTTTGGTAAGGGCCGAACTCGCTTCAATGCTCGAAAATAACGGATATTCAGTCGGCGTCATCGATAACTTCGATGACGTTCCTTCTGAAATACTGAAACATGAACCCGATCTGGTCCTTCTGGATATCAATCTGCCGAATATGAGCGGATTCCAGATATGCAGGGAACTTAAGAATAAGAGCTCCGTGCCTGTCGTTATCCTTACATCCAGAGATGACCTGAAAGATGAACTTAACGCTCTGGAATTGGGCGCCGACGAGTTCATGACAAAACCATACCGTAAGGAACGACTGCTTCTTAGGATATCCAATGTCCTTAAAAGATACGAGGGAAGATCCAACCTTATCGAAGGTCCGGGATTCCTTCTGGATAAATTAACTTATACGCTTTACATTGACGGCACATCAGTTATCCTTCCGAAAAACCAGGGAAAGATACTGGAAGTCCTGCTTCAGAACAGAGGCGAGGAAGTAAGCCGTCAGGAAATATCCGATAAGGTCTGGGGAACATCTGAGTTTATAGATGAGAATGCGCTCCAGGTTAATCTGACAAGACTTAAAAAGACAATGGCCGGCCTTAACATGCCGTGTACGGTGCAGGCAGTAAGGGGCGTCGGCTACAAGATCGTCGAGACGGAGGAAAGATGAAGACTTTTCTCTATGCAGTAAAAAACAATATCGTCTGGCTGATCATCCTTGTTATCATCGATGCGTTCTTTATCGTGAGTATGTGGGCGACGGATGCTGCGGCCATGAAGAAGATATCATTGGCTACGATACTTTTCTCGCTGATCATATTCGCGGTCGCGTGCATCTATTCCGTGTACAGGGAAAACAAGCTTAAGAAGTCCTTTACCTTGTTCCTCGATTACCCGAGCAAAGAGAATCTGGATAGTCTTAAGGCTGAGACAGGCCATTCTTACGATGAGACCGTCGACAGATTGTACAGCACGCTGACCGAGTATAACGGAACCGTATCAAGCCTTGCTGCAAGTCTTGAAGATCATGAGGAGTACACCGAGTCATGGGCTCACGAGATCAAGACTCCGATATCTCTCATGACGCTGCTTCTGGATAATCATGATTTCGAACCGGATCTTAAGTATAAGATGGAATATATAAGATGCAGACTTAATGAATCAGTCGAGCAGATGCTCCAGTATGCCAGGATCAAGAGCACCAGAAAGGATTTCCTTTTCGAGAAGCTGAAGCTGAAGGATGTCATAAATGAAGTTGTTCAGGACTATGAGCCTTTGCTGAGCGAGAAGGATTTTCTGACGATCAACAAGGTAAGAGAAGAGGTCGTTACTGCGGACAGAAGGGCAATGAAATACATGCTCGGCCAGTTTGTCAGTAACTCGATCAAGTATGCCAAGGAAGACCCTGAACTCATCTTTTCTTTCGAAAACAACAAGCTCGTGATATCTGACAACGGAATTGGCGTTAAACCTGCCGATCTGCCGTTCGTATTTGAGAAGGGTTTTACCGGAGACACGGGAGAATTAAGAGGAAAGGCAACCGGAATGGGCCTATATCTCGCTTCCAAGATCGCAGAGAACAACAAGATCGATATCGAGGCAAAACCTTCTGAAAATGGCGGTTTTCAAATAGAATTGACATTCCCGGAAGTGTGATTTTTCGAGAAGGAATATAAGGATGTTTCTCTTGTTTTTCAGATAAATAAAAAGAATTTGTCGATTCTTTGAAGCAGATTGCCTTATATAAGTGGATTTTGAAACACGTATTTGTTACAATCGTGATTAGCTATTGATAATGTCAAACGTGGTATAATAAATTATCTCTCGTGGTTTTATGGAGTTTGTCCATGAGGGAAACCATTCTTTTTTAGGGGCAGCTATGGATCTGATTTCAAAGAGAAATGCTTTGGAGATTTTAGAGTATTGGAAATTCGTTGAGTTGTTGGGTCAAAATGACCTGATCAGTGAATCAGAAGAAAATAAAAAACTCAGAGAAGAAGTCTTAAAAGGCAACGATATCAAAGAAAAGAGAATTGAAGTATATAGGACTTTGGAAAGTCCTGATTTTGATGCGGCGAAAATGCTCGAGGAGGACGACAAGGCTTATAACATTTTTGAGTTCTCAGGTGATGAGATCACATTTTGTATGGGTAAGATCGACCGTAACTTACTTTGCAACTATCTGAAAAAATACATGGGAACCACAGCATCCGAGGGAGTTACAGGGGATATTTACCCGGAAGGAACTGCTATCGCATGGTTCACATTTAAGACAGATATAAAGGGTAACTACATTAACTTCAGTTTCAGATTGTCACCGATCCTTTGGGCGATCAACGAGAGAACTGAAGGCAGTATCCAGAACCTCAGCTACAGACTTAACAAATCCACTTATGATTCGATAATCCGTCAGTTTGAGTATAAGCTTCAGGGAAAGAACGTTTCTGAATTCCTCCATGAAGTTTATCTTGAGATAGAAGATAAATACCTCCGCGCTGATTTCGAGAATGAGGAGCAGGCAGGTATCCTTAAATATGTACGTTATAACAGCTTAGACAGTCTTGAACACGACAGAACCACCAAGAAGGCAGGTTTCAGTTACGGAACCTATTCGAAGGATCTTACGATGTTCACAGACGGATTTGCCAATAACACGATAACCGATAAGACCGCGTTCGGAAAAAAACTCGGTGAATACGTGCTTTCAGCATATCAAAATACGCACGGTAAGCCTTTCTCGGAGAGGACATCCATCTCTCCTAATGAGGACAGACAGGCGATGCGTAAGTTCTTTGAATATGCTCTTGATATCAAGAAGACTCCGCTCGGAACACTTCCTTGTGATGAGAAGGTTCCGTGCTTAAGCCAGGTGGCGATTAACCTCATAACTGACGAAAGTGCCATGATCCCGCTTTTCTCCGTTGATTCGTTCGGAGGCAAGGATCAGGAATTCGTTATTGATGAAGTAGTTGCGGCATACGTAGTCCGTAAGGCTGAGCAGATGGCTCAAAATGAGCATCCGGACGATGCTTTCGATAACAACTACAGATTCCTTAATGACAAGATCAACGATTACGGTATTTTGATCATCAGTGACGAGGAAGCCGAAGGCGAGATCAGGTTTACTGACAGAACGGATGTTGATGCTTATATCGCCGAGAAGGTACTTCCTGTTTTCGATGAGCCGAATAAGCCTGATTATCATTCGATCCGTGCAGATTTCCTGGCACAGTGTAAGCTCGTACGTAATATGAGAGCATCTTTAGGTTCACTTTGTAAGGCACAGAAAAATCTTCCTGATTATCCTCGCGACAGGATCGAGGAAGAACTTAATATCTTGCCGAGACTTAAGTCGGAAGTTGATTCTCTTGATAATCAGATCTACGAACTCGAGAATGAGATCATTAATATCAGCAGTCAGAAAAAGCCGCTCTTTTTCAATAAGCGTGCAGAAGAGACAAAGCAGGCACTTATCGATGAGCGCTCTAAGAGACTGGACGTTCTTAAGGAAGACCGCGAGAAGAAGAATAAGCGCTACTTAAGTGTCAAGAACTACAGAGCAAGTCTTGATACGCTTGACCAGTTCGAAGGCAAGACTTCGTTTGTCGACCACGATTTCCTTGATAAGTTCTACGCCGGTTCTCCGTATCTTCCGAGTCCTTGGATCACTGATGAATACGATTTTGAGCGTGAGAAGCTATATCATATGGCAATTCAGTTCCTGAATGCTTTCGTAATGAACTCCAATAAGATGAAGGAAGCATTTTTGGCTTATGATGCCTTCGATGCTACTATCCTTCAGCTCCTGCTGGTTGTAACTCCGGCAATATCCACAGATGTTCATTCTGCAGGCAGACTTCTCAGGATGGTAACCGAAAAAGAGACAATAGGTCAGTTATTCGTAGATAAGAGTAATGAGATCGAAGCTCAGTCCATCATGGGACTTATGTTCAGAAGCCGTAAAGCTACGTTATTCGGCGGTCCTGAAGAGAACGTCCCGGAACCGGCATTTGAGACGACGATCCTTAAACAGGCATTGATATCAGATCAGATAAATAATTACAGGAGAGGCCTTTCCGCCAAGTTCTGCGCTGATTATGTAAATCCGTACGGAATCTACAGAGGAGCAGATAACAAAGAGTGGACAGGATTCCCGATGGCACGCTAGGCATTATTTTTCGGAGGTAAGTATGGCTAAGAAAAATGACAGCATCCTTGATTCGATCATTCCGGTAATCGGTGAGATCTTGTCTCCTTCTGAAACAAGCTCGAAAAAGAACGCGTCTTCCAAGAAAACAACCGCGAAGAAGACTACAGCCAAGAAAACTTCAACGGCCAAAAAGACTACTGCCTCAAAAAAGACGACAGCCAAGAAGAGTACTGCTACAAAGAAAACCTCATCATCTTCAGCTAAGACAAGCACAAAGACAGCAGTTCCTGATGTCTTTACCGTTCAGGTCGGAAAGAAGAAGTTTACTTATGCTGCAGTCGTTAAGAAGATCACCTCTTCCTACAAAGATAAGATCAAGGACCTGGACATCACCGTTAAGACAGATGAGGGTAAGGCTTACTACGTAATTAACGGAGAAGATATGGGTTCCGTAAATATTTGGCGTTGAGTGTAATACTAAATTAGAGTTAGGATACATTTAGTTCAAGATACATCTTAAAAAAGTTGTTTCTGAGCGAAATTCTGATGTAGAATCCAAGTAATCTGTTGGATTTTCTCATAAAAACGACATGGCAAGCCTGA
>JAGCGK010000051.1 GCA_017649645.1 Clostridiales bacterium
AATACTGTTTGGAACAGGGAAGGGAGTCGTTATGTCAAAACAATTCAGATTTAAATGTCCACAATGTGGTGCAGTCCAGGATGTTTCCGGCAACGGACCTTGTTGGAAATGCCATACTATGGTACACCTCCCCGAGGACGGTATGATCCAAATCTGCCGCATAATTCATTCTAACTTGAGTATGGAGATATATATTAATGGTATCAGGCTTGGCTGTTTAGGACGTCGTTCCGGTCATTACAGATGTGAAGACACCGTCAGGATTCCTGTGCCATATGGTCATTATAATATTATGGCAAAGTATATCGATTATGCAGCGCGAAAGTATAAAGGTGTTGGTGTGGAATTCGATGTCACTCCTGAAAACAGGATCGTAAACCTTAAAGCTGCACGCATTATTCCGGGATATACACCCACTGTTGTTTTGGAGTTTGCTACTCCTGAAGAGATGCAAAGATATGAGGTATAAGGACATCTGATCATTTCTTATCTTTTTCGGAAGCCTCAGAAAGAATTGTGAGAAGCTCTCTGCATTTTGGGAGTACATCCTTGGACTTGATACCGATCGGCATGAAATGAAGATACGGTTTTCCGCCTGCGTTAAGAAGGATCTTACCATCGAATTCAGGTGTGGAAAGAAGTACGCTGATAGCTTTCATGTCGATCTTTTTGTCGGATGAATAATAGAAGAGAACTTTGTCTTCCTTGACCACGACTTTCTCGAATCCGAGACGGGTTGCGAGAGAGCGGATGAGTGATACCGTCATGAGTACGATGATCTCGCGCGGAGGCTCACCGTAACGGTCGAGGATCTCATCCATGAAGTCATCATAGTCTTTGTTGTCCATGATGGCAGAGATACGTCTGTAGGCGATCATACGTGATGACTCGTCTTCGATATAATCACCAGGAATATAAGAGTCGAAATCGAGCTCGACGGATGCAGTGGATGTGATCTCCAGAGCTTCGTCTCCGCCGTCACGAAGTATCTTGATCTCTTCATCGAGAAGACGGCAGTAAAGCTCGTATCCGATGACGTCCATCTGACCGTGCTGCTCTGCTCCGAGAAGGTTACCTGCGCCACGAACTTCGAGGTCACGAAGAGCGATCTTGATACCTGAACCGAGCTCGGTAAATTCGCGGATCGCCATGAGACGTTTCTTGGCGTCACTGTTGATCTCTTTGTCTTCCCTGTAAGTGATATATGCGTATGCCTGTTTGTCGGATCGACCGACTCGGCCCTTGATCTGATAGAGCTGTGAAAGACCGAATCTGTCGCCGTCTTCAACGATCATGGTGTTAACGTTCGGCATGTCTACACCGGACTCGATGATGGTGGTGCAAACGAGGATATCAGCTTCACCCTTTACGAAAGAAGTGATGATACTTTCCATCCTGCTCTCGCTCATCTTTCCGTGTGCGTAAAGAACTTTCACGCCCGGCATGAGAGCGCTTAATTCGTCTGCTTTTTTATCGATGTCCGCGGTCTTGTTGTAAAGGTAGAATATCTGGCCGTGACGCGCGATCTCACGCATGCAGGCCTGGACTATGACTTCCTTGTCATAGCTCATTACATAGGTCTGAACAGGACGGCGGTTCATCGGCGCATCATCAAGAACAGAGATGTCGCGGATACCTGCCATGGACATGTGAAGCGTACGCGGGATAGGTGTCGCAGAAAGCGTCAGAACATCCACGTTGTTACGCATGGCTTTGATCTTCTCTTTGTGGTTAACGCCGAAGCGCTGCTCCTCGTCGACAACAAGAAGTCCGAGCTTACTCGGCTTAACGTCATCAGACAAGATCCTGTGGGTTCCGATAACGACATCGGCAACACCGTCTTTTATATCCTTCAGCGCCTGCTTCATGACAGGTGCAGGAACGTATCTGGAAAGAAGCACAACCTTCAGCGGCGCATCGCCGATACGCTGTTTGAAGTTGTCATAGTGCTGCTGTGCAAGAAGTGTCGTAGGCGAGAGCATGAATGCCTGCCTTCCGTTTTGTACGCATTTGTATATTGCTCGAAAAGCAACTTCCGTCTTACCGAATCCTACGTCGCCGCACAAAAGTCGATCCATCGGGATCTCGCTTTCCATGTCGCGCTTTATGTCCTTGATCGCAGCGAGCTGATCGTCAGTCTCGACATAAGGGAAATTCTCTTCGAATTCTGTCTGCCAGACGTCATCAGGTCCGCATGCAAAACCCTTGTTCGCACGGCGGATCGCATAAAGTTTAACGAGGTCAAAAGCGACGCGCTTGATGGAATTTTTCGCGCGCTCGACTGACTTGGTCCACTCTGCCGTGTGAAGGCTCGACAGCTTCGGATTGCTGCCGTTAGGTCCGATATATTTCTGGATCGCATCAAGGTTATCGACGGTGATATAAAGCGTCTCGCCCTTGGCGTAAGTTATCTTCAGATAATCCTGGACGGAATCGCCGACCTTCATGTTGACGAGGCCCTCGTAACGTCCTATTCCGTGGGCGTCGTGAACGACATAATCGCCTGGAACGAGGTCGCTGAAGAGGTTAATGGCTGTTCCCTTTTTCTTCTTCTTTATTGTCTTTTCCGCACCGAAAACATCCTGCTCACCGATGAGCATCAAACCTATCTTCGGGTACACAAAACCTGACGGAAGATCTTCCTCGATAACATCGATGGACGCACCTTCGCCTGCCAAAGCAGTTACGAGATTCCGGGTCCTCTGTTTACCCGTTACCATAAGGATAATGGTCTTATGATCTTCGCCGCGTTCCTTGGCTTTGCTGTTGGCCTTCAAGATCTCTGCAAGATGTGATTCGCTGCCTCTATAGGAGTCGCCTGCCATACCGTGGCAGACTATCGTTCTTCCGCCCGGAAGACCGTTTCCTGATGAGTTTAAGCAGGACAATGAATAAAGTCCGCCGTGACTGTCGATCGCCTTCATCATCTCAGGGATCGGGATAGCAGATTCAAATGCCATCCTGCCGCAGGTTCCAGTCTCGAAAGCTGCTTTGCAGCGTGATGTGTATTCGGCTATGTATGAATCAGCCCTGGATCTGATCTCAAAAAGTTCGTCCACAAATAATGTGCAGCGCTTAAGATCGACGTAATCCAGGATGTTGTCGTATTCAGGAAGGACAGCGCTAATCCACTTCTCGATGCCTGCGAGACGGCGGCCTTCGCGTATCACTTCGGTGTCGCTCTCGGCAAGGCGCAAGAGGTTCGTGGATGCGACGGTCTTGGCCTCGCCCTTCATCTTCTTGACGTCTTCGCTGGCGGAACCGTTGATCGCTTTTATGACTGCTACCCTTCGCTCGTCGGTGATGATGATCTCGCGGGCAGGCATGATGGTGACTTTTTTGAGCTGCTCGGTGGAGCGCTGGCTGTCGAGATCAAAATACTTGATCTGATCCACTTCGTCATCGAAGAAACCGATACGGATCGGGTTCGGTTTATCAGGCGAACAGATGTCGATGACGTCACCTCGCCATGAGAATTCACCCGGGGCTTCAACGAGACCTACTCGTTCGTAGCCGCAGGCTATAAGTGTTTTCGAGAATTCGGAAGGATCAAGGGAATCTCCCACTTTAACAGTGTTACAAAGGTCCTTGATATCGCGCTTTCGGGGCATCTTGTTAAGAAGGCTGCCGGAGCAGATCAGTGCCGCGCCGAAGTCGTTATTGAGGAGTCTCGAGATAGCGCCGAGCCTCTCGATCTCGGGATCTTTGGAGCTCGCGATGGCACTTACAAGGCTCATCTCTCGAGGAACGACGGTGATGACCTCTCCCTTCACAAAAGGCTTCAGGAAACCTGCAAGAAGGCGTGCTCGAGCGACGTCGGAGACGATCACCACCGGCTTCTTAGCTTTGAGATCCGCGAGTGAAGCGATCATGAAACCCTTCTGCTGCTCGCAAAGTCCCGTAATATTCAGATGTTTATCAAGCCTTTGAGCTTCGTCCAACGCATCGGCGAGCTCCTTATCCTTCGGGATAAGCTTAAAAAGGCTCAATATTCGATCGTCCATAAAACCTTCTTACTGTTTATGTTCTTCTATATATTTCTCGACAGCCTTCGCGCCTTCCGTGAAGGAGTCGAACATTATCTCTTTTTTATCATCGAAAATATCCGACAGAACGAAATCCACCAGATTCCATTTCTCCGGAACAGGACCGCAGCCGATCCTGACTCTCGGGAAATCCTGCGTGCCCGTGTGGTAGATAACGGACTTCATTCCATTATGCGTTCCGGCGCTGCCCGAAGGTCTAACGCGGATCTTGCCCACAGGGATATCGATGTCGTCATACACGATGATAAGATGCGCCGGATCGACCTTAAAGAACTTCATCGCCTCGATGACCGATTCGCCGGAATTATTCATGAACGTGGTCGGCCTTAAGATGATCGCATCTTCGCCCGCGATCTTGCCCTTGCCGTAGTAGCCCTTGAACTTGACCTTCGTGACGCTGATGTTGTTCCTCTCGGCCAATATCGACGTGCACAAAAATCCGCAGTTGTGCCATGTGTATGTGTACTTGGCTCCCGGGTTTCCGAGTCCCACTACAAGCCAGATGTTCTTACCGTCAAATGATTCTTTTTTTCGAAAAAACAAGGTCACACCTCTGAACGCTTGCGGTCAAGCTGGATGAAGTTCGCGCCTCTTAAGCGGTTCTTCCTTGCTACCCACTCTTCTTTGATGACCTGCTTGGATCTTCCGATCGCAAGTCCGAGCGGAGGTACGTCCTCTGTTATCGTGGAACCTGCGGCAACGTAGCTGTCCTTACCGAGAACGACAGTTGATACGATGTTGGAGTTACCGCCGATAAATACGTTATCCTCGATGACGCATCCGGCCTTATCCTGACCGTCGTAGTTACAGGTTACGGTTCCGCAACCGAAGTTAACGTTCTTACCTACCTGGGAATCACCGATATATGTAAGGTGACGGGCTCTCGTATAATCGTCGATGGTCGAGTTCTTGACCTCAACGTATGCACCGATCGTAACGTGATCCTTAAGTTCCGAATCAGGTCTTATGTGTGAGAAAGGTCCGATACGGCAATCCTTACCGATGATGCACTGAGTAGCGATGGATGAGTCGATAACAGTTCCGTCGCCGACCTGAACGCAGTCAAGTCTCGTGTTCTCACCGATGATACAGTCTTCACCGATGGATGTGTTTCCAAGGAGAGTACAACCCGGAAGGATAACCGTATCCATTCCGATCTCTACTCCCGAGTGGATCCATGTGGAATCAACGTCAACGATCTGAACGCCGCTGTCCATGAGTCTGTTGAGGATCCTTCTGTTCATTATCTTATTTGCTTCCATGAGCTGCTCGCGGTTGTTGATTCCGCGTGTATCGTCAAAGTCGCATACATAAGCACCTACCTTATAGCCGTCACCGATCAAGATCTCAATGGTGTCCGTAAGATAATACTCATGCTGAGCATTCTGAGCACTGAGTCTTCCGAGTGCGGACAAAAGGAGCGATGTCTTAAAGACATACATCGAAGAGTTGATCTCTTTTACCTTACGCTCTTCTTCTGTTGCATCCTTGTGCTCGACGATCTTGGCAACATCACCGTCGGCATTTCTTATGATCCTTCCGTATCCTGTCGGATCGGTTGCCTCAGCAGTGATAAGGACTGCTGCATATTCTTCGTCTTCTTCTGCGATCTTCAAAGCTTCGTTAATGGTCTTTGCACTGACCATCGGAGAATCACCCGGAAGAACGATGGTATATCCGCTTCTTCCCTCAAGGAACGGAGTAGCCTGCATAACGGCATGTCCGGTACCCAATCTCTGCTCCTGGAAAACATAAGCAACTGTCTCACCCAGAACGTTTCTTACTTCTTCCTGCTTCTCTCCTACGATATATACCTGTTCGGTACATCCCGCTTCGCAAAGCGCGTCTGCTACCCATTGTACGATAGGCTTGCCTGCTACCTGGTGAACTACTTTGGAATGCTTCGAATGCATTCTCTTACCTTCTCCGGCCGCCATTACTACTGCACAAACTTCCATGATAAAACTCTCCCCCGAGTATCTTCTTTTACGCAACTAAAGAGGCGAATATTTCAAATACCCACCTCTATAAGTTTTCTACATATTCAATTATATCATTTCACGTGACCGTTGACATCAACAATCCTGTGAAATTTGAATGAACGCAATCCTTAATCGACCTGTGTCTGCTTACGTGTTTTGTGAATGAGATTCGAGATCGGCTTATAGATCCAGAACGTAACAAAACTTGCAACTACACCCTTGATGAGATTGAGCGGTACAAAGGTATAAAGGATGACTGTCATCTTGTCCTTAACAAGCGGATTAACAGCTGCACACGTAGCTACGATCGCCTCCATCGGGAAGTTAAATACCTTGATGTAGAACGGAATGTTTACGAACCAGTTAAGCGGGATAGCCAAAGCCGTAAATACAACTGTAGCGATCAACATAGAAACAAGAGCACCCTTACGTGTCTTGAACTTGTTATAGATAGCGCCTGCCGTGAAACTGAAGATACTTCCTACGAGGAAGTTGGAAAGTTCACCTACACCTGATGTTCCTGTTGCAGGAAGGTGGATGAGGTTCTTCAGAAGTTCGATGATGACTCCGTAGATCGGGCCGAGTGCAAATGATCCTATAAGAACAGGGATCTCAGAAAAGTCATACTTCGCAATATCAGAGATTCCCAGGAATGTAAGCGGGAATTCGAGATACATAAGAATGGAAGCCATGGCAGTTAAGATAGCACAGACTGCTATGCGTCTTGTTCTGACACTTCTGATCTCTCTTTCATTTTTAATGGATTTTGTAGCGGCATCAACTGACATAATATAAACAACTCCTTTCATCCGGACTATACCGTCGGCCCAGGAGTTTCACCTGATCAGTCATGTCTTTGACATGAGTTGCGGGCTATTACCGCCGGTCGGGGAATCACACCCCGCCTTGGATCAATACCGCTTGTTATTATACGCTGTCTTTTTCGAAATGCAACAGTTTATTCATCATCAGGAAGAACCTGCACTTTGCCTAGATATGCCTCGAGAGACATGTCGTTCTCGTAAAGGTATGTCGCTACCTCCACGCCAACATATCTATAGTGCCAGGTCTCTTTGCCGTAGCCTGTCTCCGCGGAATATTCCTCCTTGTAACGGATAACGAATCCGTACTCGTAACAGTGCTCGTTTACCCAGATACCCACGTCGGTCTTGTCGAAGTCATCCTTGATGTTATCCCAGTAATCCGTCGTAAGATCGATGGCGAGACCCAGCTGATGTTCGGACCTTCCCGGGATGGCATTTTTCTTCACCGCAAAGGCGATTCCGTTCTTGTTCTTTGACCTGTCGAAAAGGTACTGCTGCGTCCAGTTGTCACGCCAGCCGGATACCAGCTGAAGACCTTTGCCCGTCTCCGCGAGACAATCATCGTACATCTTTATCCACGCGTCGTTTACTTCTTTTCGAAGCTGCTGATTAAATGAATGCGGCGCATCAACCAGATCCGAAGGAACGTAATCTTCAGGGACCGCATAATACTTATTGACCAGCGCCAGGATGTCATCCGGATTATCGATTATCTGAGCTCTTATCGATCTCGCATCGACAAATCCGCTGTACCATGTCTCCTCGAATTCCGGCTCGATATATTCCGGTTCCGGAGTAGGAACAGGAGTAGGATACGGCGTCGGAGTAGGGATGGTTTCCGTTGTCTCAATGGTCGTTGTCTCTGAAGTTACAACTGTCGTTTCACTCAAAGAAACATCGCTTGCCGTCGGCTCATTTGAACCGCAGCCTGCAAGCGATGTGAATGTCATTATCAAAAGCAGGATGAATGCTTTGCGTCTCATTTATTCTCGTATTCTTTCTTCGTCTTCTCGTAGTTCTCGAGTGTTCCGATATCGATGCAATCACCCTGGGCTCTATATGCGTATACAGGAAGTCTCTTGTAAAGCCATGACGGGAAGTTGCCCGGTGCGTCAGGAGAGTTGCCTTCAGCAAGATATTCGTCTATCAGCTTGATGGTTTCTCTCTTGTAGAAATATGTCGCGTAGATTCCCCAATTGCTCTTAGGTTCCTTCGGCTTCTCGCTCATGTCGAGGATCTTGCCGTCATCATCAAGGATAGCTACTGCGAGCTTCTGGAGCTGATGCTTTTCAGGAACATGGATAGCTACCAGTGTGTCGGCATTTTTCGAGCGGAAGAAATCGTACATGTCGTTTACGTCATATGTAAAGATGTTGTCTCCTGCCATGATGCAGACATCCTCGTCGATGTTCTTCTCCTCGATCGCGAACTTGATGTCGCCGATGGCGCCGCGCATGTTGTCAGGCGAATCCGTTCCGTCGTCAAGAACAGAGATCGGAGCCTTGCCTTCTCTATCGAGAGAATCAGCCCAAGCCTGGAACTGTGAAGCGAATTTGGAATTACTGATGAGGATTATCTCGCTTACATCCTTCATCGAATCAATAGCATCGAGAATATAGTCGATGATAAGTTTTTTTCCGAGAGGCAAAAGCGACTTCGGCATATTCTCCGTCAAAGGATAAAGTCTTGTAGCGTAACCTGCATTTAGTAAGAGTACTTTCATTATTATCTCCAATTGTTAAGATTGCTTGATTATACACCAGAAAGGGCTTAATTCAAACCTTCCGGCGCTTTTTCGGGGCATAGTTCTCATTTCTTTTCTGCGCCTCGAAAACAAAATACCCGTCATCCTCGAAGATCTTCACTCCTCCGAAGATGGAGATGAGCTTGTTTTTGTACCAGTCTTTTCGCTTCGTGACCATGTACATCTTCCCGCCGATCTTAAGCCGGTTAAAACCTTTTTCGATAAAGGTCTTTGCCACTTTAAAATCCGTGTGGTAAGGCGGATTGGAAAGTATAAGATCGAAGCCCGATCCCGGTACGTTTGTGAGGCCGTCACCTGTAACGACGACCGCGCCGTCAAATCCGTTGCGCTTCATGTTTTCGAGAGATACGGAAGAAGCAACAGGATCTATATCAGTCATCACGATATTATGCGGATCAACACCGAAGCAGCATGCAGCGAGAGATACGATTCCCGTGCCGCAGCCGAGGTCCATGACCTTCATGTCAGGAGTAAATTCCACGTGCCTTAACATAGAAAGCGTCCCCCTGTCCGCCTCGTTTGGAGAGAACAGGGAGACTTTGGTTTCTACCGTGATTTCTTTGTCGTTGAAGACTGCTTTATACATCAGAGTTTGGACTGAACGAAGTCAGACATTTCCTTCTTAACAGTTGCCAAACGATCGAGAGCAGCAGCTCTGTCGGAATGATAAACACCGAAGTAGATCTTGAGCTTCGGCTCTGTTCCGGAAGGACGTGCACATGCCCAGTCGAGGCCCTTGTCGCCGCCGAGCTCATAGAGAAGAACGTTGGACTTAACAAGGTTAATAGGCTCTGTCTTTACGCCGTCTTCAGAGAAGATATAACGAACGGACTTGGAGTAGTCGCGTACTGCGAGAACATCAGGACCGCCTGCGAGTTTCTTTGCATCTTCGAGGTTCTTGCAAGCTTCGAGCTCAGCTCTCATTGAAGCCATAGCTCCGGAGATCTTCTCAGAACCTTCCTTGCCTTCGAGTGTGAAACTTACTGCTTCCTCAAAGCCGAATCCGAACTTGTCGTAGATACGGTTGATCCTGTCGAAGAGTGTCTCGCCTCTGTCTAAGGACTGTGCAGCCATTCCGCAGATGAGCATTGCTGCAACAACAGCATCCTTATCTCTTACGTTAAGACCCGAAAGATATCCGTAGCTCTCCTCGAATCCGAACTGGAAGTGCTTACTGCCGAACTCATCATCGATCTTGATCCTCTCACCGATGAACTTAAATCCTGTGAGGACTTCCTGAAGCTCAACACCGTAGTACTTACAGATAGGACCTGCAAGCTTTGTGGAAACGATGGTCGTTACTGCGAAGGAATTCTCAGGAAGAGTACCTGCTTCCTTCTTGGAATTGAGGATATAGTCGAGGAGCATGATGCCGACCTGGTTACCTGTAAACGGCTTATACTTAACTTCGCCGTTCTCCACGATCTTACATGCGATACCTACACGGTCAGAGTCAGGATCCGTTCCGATAACGATGGAAGAATCTGTCTTCTTTGCGAGTTCGATACCCATAGCAAGAGCGTTAGGATCTTCAGGGTTAGGAGTCTTAACTGTCGGGAAAGCCCCGTCAGGTTTTTCCTGCTCTTCAACGATGTGGATATTCTTAAATCCGATCTCCTTAAGGATACGTCTTACAGGCTTATTACCTGATCCGTGGAGCGGAGTATAAACGATGTTCATGTCTGCCTGACGAGCGATAGCATCCTTATCGATAACGAGCTCTGTGAGCATCTTTGTATAATCAATATCCACCTGCTCACCGAAGATCTCGATAAGACCTGTGTTCATTGCTTCTTCGTAAGAGATCATCTTAACTGTTCTTACATCGGAGAATGCCTCGATGTTTCTGAGGATCTCGGAAGCTGCTTCAGGCGGTACCTGTCCGCCGTCCTCACCGTAAACCTTGTATCCGTTATACTTCGGAGGGTTGTGGGAAGCTGTTACCATAACACCTGCGAAAGCCTTAAAATATCTTACTGCATATGAGAGCATCGGAACCGGACGAAGCTCATCGGAAAGGTAAACTTTTACGCCGTATGCTGCGAGAACAGATGCAGTTACCTTAGCAAATTCCGGTGAGAAATGTCTGGAGTCAAATGATACAGCGACACCCTTCTTCATAGCCTCTTCGCCGTTAGCAACGATGTACTTTGCAAGACCTGCGGAAGCCTTTGCTACCGTGTAGATATTCATTCTGTTTGTACCTGCGCCGAGTACGCCTCTCAGACCGCCTGTGCCAAACTCGAGATCTCTGTAAAATCTCTCCTCGATCTCCTTCTCATCATCTTTGATGCCGAGGAGTTCATTTCTTGTACTCTCATTGAAGAAAGTATCCGTGCTCCAAAGATCATAAAGTTCGCGATAATTCATAAAAAATTACCTCCTTCGTTAACTATATTCAAATCTCTTTTTTAAGCTTTTTCTTCAGCAACCGCAGCTGCCTTTTCTTCAGTTTTCTCTTCCGTTTCTTCCGATACTTTTATTGCCGTTTTCTTATTTCTGTCGATAATGATATAAGCTGCCAAAAGGACGATTCCGACGGCGCTTCCAACAAGTCCGATCTTAAGTCCGGGAGCTACGAACTTAAACTCGACTTTGTGTGTTCCGGTACCCGGATCAACTGCGATAAGAGCATCCTGATATGGTGTTATCTCAGTCTCTTTTCCGTCTACGTAACATGTCCAACCCTTCTCGTACGGAATAGTCGTAAGAAGGAGTTCATTCTCGCCGAGATTTGTCGTGAATGAAGCGATACCGTTATCGTACTTATCAACAGTTACTCCGCTCAGATCCAATGTATCAAACTGATTGTCAAAGTGCTCGGCATTAACTGTTGCGAAATACATATCAAGATAGCTGAATGCTTCGTATGAAGATGTTAGAGTAAGTTCGATCTCTTCACCTGCTTCATAGTATCCGAGTCTTAATATCGATGTGAAGTAAGAAAGCGGATAAACATAAGCGACTTTCTTGCCGTCAATGAATGATGTGTTCTCACTTTGCAGGACTGCAGATGCGAGGCAGAAATACTGTTCACCCGAATACTCGGCCGTATGCTTGATCGTAACGGCGATAGGAGCATTAGGACTTAATCTGTAGATAGTATTCTTGTCCTCGAGTGATCTCTGAAGATCTTCTTCACCAAGAGGATCATCATTCGCGAAAACTCCTTCGATCGTGATATCCGTCTTATCGACAGGCATCTTTGTTCCGTTATAGATAGTCATGTCTTCTTCGTTAACATGATAGATGCCCTGATAGATATTATCCGTGAAATTGTTCGGGAACATGGACTTATACCAGTTGTTCTGGAAAGTAAAATAATCCTTGGCTCCCTTAAGTCTCTCGAGCATATAGAACTGGAAGTTCATAGCTCCCTTATCAACTGCAAATCCGACAGGAAGTGCTTTGCTGTTGGCATAGCTTCTGAACAGTTTATCCTTATCATCGGAAGATACCAGCTGTCCGTTCGCATAGTCTGTTGTCGTTACGACATTTCCTACCGAGAAGAACGCGTCTACAGGCTTTGAAGCACTTGAATATGTGTAGTAAGCATAGTTGAAGTTGACCATGAATCCGAGCTGCTTAACGAACCTTGCATATCTTCTGTTACAGCTCGAGTCGAATAATCCTACGGATCTTTGACCCGTGAATGCTTCCATCTCATAGCCGTATTCGATCCAGAGATCTTCGGACTGCTGAGCATTCTCTTCTGCAGCTATCCTGTATCCGCAGTTGTTTGCCTGTGCTGCCTCGCCCATCTCGTTGAGCTGGATCACTTCTTTCTGATAATCCGCATCAGGAAGAGCGTTTGTGTAAGGCGTCAATCCTTCAGCAGTTCTAGGTGCCATTCCGGCCGTCTCGAAAAGCACGAACAGAACGAGGAAGAATGCACATATCTTCTGCATATCCCTGAGCTGCTCAGGCCACTTCGTTCTCTTAAGGGCTCTGAATACCAGAGCATAGCCTGTAAGAAGGCCAACGTTCAGGATGAAGAACCAGCCGTTCTCGGCAAGGTTTCCGAAGCTCTGTGTGACAAGGAGCAGGAACAAAAGGAAAAGATATGTGTAATTGATGTGTTTATTCTCGATCTCCTTGATCTTCTCGAAAACACGATAAGCCAGAGCCATGAGAACAGGGATAAATACGAATGAATATCTGTGACAGAACCAGTTCGGTGTGTCGAAAGCCTGCCACATAAGGTCGATATAAGTAACGTTAAATGATACGTACATCAATACCAAAATTGTTCCGTAAAAGATCTTATCTTTTTTCGAGAAAAGCTTAGAGAAGAAGAACAATGTGCAAAGGATAGTTACCGTAAGGCTTATGAAGATGTACGGGAGGTTTCCTGCCAAAGACATGAAGTCGCCGACGTTACCGAAGAAGATCTGGTCAAGGATCTCGATTCCCTTGAACTGGATAAGATCCGGCTTGTTAGAAGATTCGAGTACATCTCTGTTACCGAGAACATCAAGTCCTACAGGAAGGATAAACGCTGCGATGGTAAGGATACAAAGAACCGCGAGAAGAACAAACTTCAAGGTCTTGATGATGACCTCTTTTGCCTTGATCTTATTCTCGACTGCACCCATATAGATGAGTCTTCCCAAAAGGTAGAAGAAGCTGAAAACTCCGACCATGTAGGAAGCATAGAAATTCGATACGAAAAGGAAGATGAGCGTTATCGCGATCCCGAGCTTCTTGTTCTTCTCGATATAGCACTCGATGAAGTACAAAAGAAGCGGAAGGAGCATATAGCCGTCAAACCACAGGATGTTGAACATGAAGATAACGGCAAATGAAGTAAACGCGTACATGATCGCAAAGAGCATCGGCCAGTAGCTGTCCTTCTTCGTAGCTCTCTTCTGGATGAACATGCACATGAATGTTGATCCGAGTGAAAGTCTGAGAAGCGTTAATACAACAACTGCCGTGTTGATCATGCGGTCAGGGAAAAACAAAGTTATGAGATTGAGCGGGCTCGACATATAATAGCCGAATGTCGACATGAAATTCTTGCCGCATCCGAGAGCAGCGTCATATGAGAAAGACGAGAGGATATTGTTGAAATCCAACTCGCGGAGATGCTGCTTATATCTGATGAGATTCGGTGCATACTGCGCACGAAGATCGCTTATCAATATCGAATCGGTTCCGAGCGGAGCGATCGTATTGAATGCAAATGCAAACAACAGCAAGAATAACGTTGCAAAAAAAGTAAAGACCGGAAGAGCGGTCGTCATCTCCAATTGCTTTTTACCTATGGAATTCCTGTTTTTTCGGCGAGGTTTATCCTTTACTTTAAGACTCGCTACTTCTTTCATCTGTTCCTCCAGACCTACGCAAACACGCACTCAAAAAATTTTTAACTCAAATATTATAATATAAGAAGAGTGCTTTTTCCACGTTTGAGCGCTTATTAAGGTCTGATCTCCTGGTAATAGAAGCACGCGAGCTGCGTCCTGTCCCTTAAGTCCAGCTTATCAAGGACCGTGCTCATCATATTTCTGACGGTACCTTCACTGAGGAACATCTTCTCCGCGATCTCTTTATTTGACAGTCCGTCAGCCACGAGTTCGATCATCTGCTTTTCCTTTTCCGAGATCCCGTGAGCTTCATAATCGAACTGCTCTTTACGGTTCATGATGTCAGGAAGTTTCTCGACAACTTTGCCTCCGAACACCGTCTGTCCTTCAAAGATCGCGCGGACAGTTGCAGGAAGTCCCTTACAGTCCTGCTTAAGGACGTATCCCTTAACTCCCAGCTTCAGTGCTTTATTTATGTATTCGTCATCCAGGAATGTGGTAAGAAGAAGTATCTTCGCATCGGGGTCATTTTTTATGATCTCTTCGCCCGCATCAAGTCCGTTCATGTCCTCCATCCTGATATCCATCAGAAGGACATCAGGCTTATGCTCGTTATATAACTTAACGGCTTCCCTTCCGGACGTTCCCGTTGCCTCCACCGTTATCGGATCACCGACCTTGTCTGACTCCAGGATTATCTTAAGTGACATCGATACCAACGGATCGTCATCTACGATTATTACTCTCATCTTTTATTCCTGACCTTTCTTCGGGAAAGTTACTCTTACTCGAAATCCCGTATTATCCGCCGAGATATTTGCCCTGCCTCCCAGGCTTTCACATCTCGACACTATATTTGACAATCCGATGCCCTCATTTCCGGAGTACGGATCGTACGTAAAATCCTTGTTCCTGCCGTTATCTTCAACCAGCAATCTCCAGAAAGTCTTGTTCTCTATGAACTCGACTTTGACCTTGTCGCCCTTCGAATATTTGACGATATTCGTGACCGCTTCCTTAAGGATCGCGAGGACCGCATTCTTCGTCTCATTCGGTACCGATGATTCGATCATTGTATTTACCTTGCAGCTGAATCTGTCAGGCAAAGTCTTCACGATATCGTTTATTCCGATGGAGATATCGATCGACTCGTTATGAAGTTCGTGCACACTCTTTCTTACCGCCGTCATCGCTTCATTCATGGTGTCGCCCACCGAGTCCAGCATCGGCTTTAGATTTTCATCCTGGTTGATGACTTTTATGGCTTCCATCTGCACGAGAGATCTCGTCAGCATATGTCCGATATTGTCGTGTATCTCACGAGCGATCCTGTTACGTTCCTCGAGTGTCGCGAGGTAGATCTTCTCGTCTTCTTTTTCGCGGTCTTCCCTTCTTTTTTTCGCTGCATCGATAGCGGAAAATCTCGCGTCGTCCAGAGTCGTCACCAGCTTCTTTTGCTTTTGCAGCAGATACGAACTTCTAAGTCCCATCGGGACAGCCGCGAGTATTACCAAAATGACCGGTATCCTCGTTATCGCCGCAAGGCAAAATCCAATTGTCATCACGCCTTCGACAACAGAAAAAACGACATCCTTTGTCTCTCTTTTTTCTTCTCGAAAAATATGTTCCTTGAACGACGCGAATGCATACGTGATCATAGGAAAAACAAAGAGGATAACAGGCTGTTTCAACACGAAAAATAATACCAGTGCCAAAGCACCTGATATTACAAAAAACTCGTTCTTTCTGAACAGCTCCGTAATGAATCCCGTAAACAGTATCAGAAGTACTGTGATGACCATCATCGTCACGGTAAGATCACTCGTGATAAGGATCGCGGTCAGCATCAAAAAGATTATCGTTTTGTCTATTATCCTTCCAATCATTCTTATATGTTAGCACAAAAACGGGATGCCCCATACGGAGCATCCCGAATCTATATTATTTTTTAAGTTCTGTTCTTGCTTTTGACACTACAGCGGTTCCGAGACAGAAGACCACGATGAACAGTATCTGTATGCCGAAGCTCTGGAATACTTTGCTCTGATCGAATGTCGAATATCCCTGTGAGTGTGTCATGTTGTTTACGATAACGAACCAATATGTAGGGATAAACTTTGCGATCGTAAGAAGCTTGTCACCTAAAAGGAACTGCGGAACGAATGCTCCTGAGATGAAGCTGAATCCGAGACCCAAAAGGATAGCTATCATGTTGATGCTCTTATTCGAGATCGGGAACGATGTGATAAAAGCGATCAGTGCACATGATGAGATCGTAGCGAGAAGATCGTTTATCGCGATGATCCAGAAGTAATCTCTGATCGTTGTGCTTCCTCTTCCTGCGATCAGGTTTACGATCAGAACGATGACATAAAGTGCAAGTCCGAAGGTAACAAGTCCCGCCATGTTGATGAATGTTCTCTTCTTTCTGGAGATCGGTCCTGCCTCGATTCGCTGTGACAGATTTTCTTCCATCGCGTTGATGATTACCACACCGGCTGACATAGCCATTACGGTGAACATAATGTACCAGATGTTCTGGTTGAAGTTATAGATGAAGTTGGATTCGCCCTGCTTTTCTGCTTCATTTGTGTTGACGATAACTTCCGCATGTGAGGTCAGAGAATCTTTTGTTTTCGATGCTGCCGTTTCATTATCATAACCCATCTTGAGATAAGTTCTGTATGTGTTGATGTAGTTGTTGATCTGGTTAGAAAGAACGTATGCCTGAGCTCCCGAAGGAAGATCTGAAATATATTCGATCCCGTCAGCATTTCCGTTTATGACTTTTTCTTCAAAACCTTTCTCGAACTTGAACTCATGCATATAGACTCTGAAGAACATCAAGTCTTCGACCTGAGTTTCCGTTTTGTCCTTTACGTCAGCTACCGAGTTGCTGTGCTTGAGATAATCGATAAGACCGCGGCTTAATGCCGAATCATCTTCATCCACGTAGCAGATCGTGAATGACGCTTCTTCGAATACTCCGGATGACTGATCCGAGTTGAAAAGTCCGATCATTGTCATAAGGAAACCGAAGATTATGAGGTATGACAAGATAACTGTTTTGTACTTTACCAGAAGCTTAAAGAAATTCTTATAAAGAAGCATATGTCTCCCTCCTTAAGATGATTACTGAGATCGCGAGCATAACTATCGATGCGACTGCGAGTATCAAGAGATTTGTTCCCAGGTCTCCCGGGTTTTCGCAAAGGAGGATCCTGTAGAAGATCTTGTTGAAGATCGTTGCCGGATTGATCCTGTTAAGGATCGGTGCAAAGTGCTCGATGTAACCCGGCAAAGTTACGATCATCTCACCTGACAAAAATACTATGAGCATTACGATACCGAGGGTCTTGTTTTCTCTGCTTTGTACATCGCCTTTGAAGAACATTCCCAGAAGTATTCCGAAGCAGATCGAGAATACTGTTGTCGCGATGATCGCTACCGCGATTATTCCTATCTTTGAGAGGATATCGACACCTACTACAAAGTGCATGAATAAAAGGTGGATGGTTGTTTTCGCGAGGGATGATAAGACCTGTGCAAAAAGACAGTAAAGTACCATCTTGGTTTTCGATGATGATGAGAGAGAGACTCTCATTGCTGATCCTGCAACATCTGCGCGGATCGTGGCAAGGACTCTGATACCCAATGCGTAGTCAAAAAGTATTCCCATGACGAGTGTGGAGATGTAATACCACATGTACATGTTGGTTCCTTCATCGTTCTCGACAGAGATGTATGAAAGCCTGTCGCTTAAACTGTCCGTGATCTCGGTAAGCTTACTCGGATCACTTTCCAGACACTCGTTTATGATGTCCATATTGAACTTATATGTGTCGGCGATCTCCCTGGCGATCATGCCGGTGATTATACCGTATTTTTCCTGAAGGTGAACGACGACTTCGTCATCACTTACATAATAGTAAAAATCAATATCTTTGTTGTCGAGTCTTTCTGATGCCTTAGTCTCATCAGTATATGAGACTTCAAGTCTCAATCCTTCTTCGGAATCGTTCTTTGAGAGCTCATCCATCATCGCTTTGAAGTTCTCCTGATAAAGACCTTCACCGTCCAGGACCACGTCGACTTTCCTGAGATCGAGTTTATTCTCGGTCGATACTATGTTACCGAATGTAACCCTAAAAAGACCCATGAGCGCAATCGGAAAAATGAGTCCCCACAGAAGGGTCGTCTTGTTGCGCAATACCATTTTCAGAAAATATTTCAGCATTGTCTTTTCCTCTTACTCGTCTCTTAATTCTTTACCTGTGATCTCAAGGAAAACGTCATTCAAAGTCGGCTGCTCCGAATAGATATTTCCGATGTTGAGTTCTTCCTTCTGAAGGAAAGTGATGAGATCAGTTACTACATGTTTTCCTTCACCTGACTCGGCCTTCAGTATGCCGTTCTCATAACTTACCGAATAAACGCTTCCCATTGCCTCGATGTCCGAGATATTCTTTTCCGTAAGACCCGAGACTTCGATCGTGATAGACTCATTCTTCTTGATCATTCTCTTAAGTTCATCCGGAGTTCCAGTTGCTATGACCTGACCCTTATCAAGTATCGCAAGTCTTGTCGCGAGCCTGTCGACTTCTTCGATGTAGTGAGTGGTATAAACGATCGTCGCACCCTGGTCTCTTAATTCCTCGATACCGTCTAAGATCTTGTTTCTGCTCTGAGGATCTACGGCTACCGTCGGCTCATCGAAGAAGATCAGCTTCGGCTTATGTGCGATACCGCATGCGATGTTCAATCTTCTTTTAAGACCGCCGGAAAGTTTCTTTGGTCTGAACTTTCTGAAATCATTAAGTCCCGTGAACTCGATCGCATCTTCCACATACTTTTTTCTTGTTTCCTTATCCTTGATATAAAGGCCGCAGAAGAAGTCGATATTTTCCTGAACCGTCAGTTCCTCATAAACTGCAACTTCCTGAGGAACAACTCCGATCATCTTCTTAAGATCGTATGCCTTCGGGCTCATCTTCTTACCGAATACCTCGATCTCGCCCTTGTCATATGACAGAAGTGAGAGGATGCAGTTTATAGCCGTTGACTTACCTGATCCGTTAGGTCCTAAAAGTCCGAAGATCTCTCCTTCGTTTACCGTGAGATCCAGGTGCTCGAGAGCGACCAGTTCCTTATACTTTTTTACTAAGCTTCTAACCTTGATGACTTCCATTTCCGTGCCTCCTTGATTTCTTATGGTCTCATTTTCCGACAAAAGCCCTTATTCCTGTAGTGCTTTGAATAACTACTTTGACATGACAAATGTCATTTCTTCTCGAAAAAGAATCGAATTCCAAATCATAATTTGAATCATAAAAGGCAGGTTCACACTGAAGTTGACCTGCTTTTTATATTTCTAGACCCTTCCCTGAAACACCAGTTGATACTCCCTGCTGATAGGGAGCAAATACTGGATTTTTGGCTGGAATCCAGTAAGTAATCCCTATGACCAGGGTGCTTTTTACTGGATTTTTGGCTGGAATCCAGTAAGTAATCCCTATGACCAGGGTGCTTTTTACTGTATTTAGCAAGATAATCCGGTATTCAGTCTCTGTGAATAGGGATAGATTACTGGATTTCAAAGGCACTATAATTGTCTTCAAATAAATACCGTCATATGTACCGTTATAGAACTGTACAAATAA
>JAGCGK010000052.1 GCA_017649645.1 Clostridiales bacterium
GTTCTTATTCCGGGTGCTTCCACACCGAAACTTTTCAAGAAGAAGTATCTCCCTGAGATGAAGAACGGAGCTGTCTTTGTAGACGTAGCCATCGACCAGGGCGGATGCGGTGAATCCAGCAAAGTAACTACTCACGACGATCCTGTTTTCATCGAAGATGGAGTTGTCCACTACTGCGTAGGCAACATGCCCGGTGCAGTTCCGAGAACGAGTACCATCGCTCTTACGAATGCTACTTTGAAGTATGGTCTTCAGATCGCCGAGTCAGGACTTGAGGATGCATGTAAGAAGAACCCTGTCATCGCTACAGGCGTTAACTGCTACCTGGGTAAGCTCACCAACAACAACGTGGCTATCGCTCACGGTTATGAGTATACGGATCTTGCAGGTTTGATCTGATCTTATTTTTTTGGATCGAGAGGCCGTCTCAAACGAACAGTTTGAGGCGGTCTTTTTGTCGGATGCGAAAGTTTTCCGGGGTCAATAAATATGAACATGTTATAATGGTGTCATGGAATAAGAGGATCTGGATATTATTTCTTAATGGAGGGTAGAAATATGAAGTACAGAAAAGCCATCGCTATGGCACTTCTTCTTACCTTTGCTTTTGTCGGTTGCTCGAAAACGGTAACCGAAGAATCAATTAAGGTAAGGCACAAGGAGATCAAGGAAACCGAAGAATCCAAAGAACCGAAATTCTCGGAACCGACCGAGACTGATCCGGAGCCGACTGAAGTCGATCCGACAGTTGATCCTTATGACACGGATTACGACGACCAGATCCTTGATCTATTGATGTGGATCGGATATCCGGGTAATGAGATCGAAGCAGATAACACGATCCGGGAGATCATTGCCGAGAAGACAGGTGTCCGTGTTGAACAGGTATATATCACCGGACAGACGCTCGATGAGGCCGTCGGTGTAATGCTGGCGTCAGGTCAGTTTCCCGATTTTATCGATGCAGGTGCCTACAGCGAAGATCTCTATGAAAACGATGTGTTGATCAGCTGGGATTCTTATATTGATATGTATCCGAACATAAGGGAACTTTATACCGACGAAGAGTGGGATCAGTTCCGTATGGATGACGGTCACGTCTATTGGGCGAATGTTTTCGAGAATCACTATAAGGACATTGATACGACAACCGGCCACAATGAAGAGGCATTCTGGATCCAGAACCGTGTACTTAAGGAGTTCGGTTATCCGAAGATCGAGACTTTGGACGATTATTTCACGATCCTTGAGAACTACTATGAACTCTATCCTACGATGCCTGACGGAACAGACATCATCCCTTACACGATCATGTGTGAGGACTGGCGTTATTTCTGTATCGAGAATCCGCCTATGTACCTGGACGGCTATCCGAATGACGGCTGCTGTATTGTAGATGTATCAAATCCTGCTGATCCGGTTGTAAAGGATTACAACACTACCGACACGGCGAAGAAATACTTCAAGAAGCTCAACGAAGCATACAGCGAGGGCCTGATCGATCCTGATTTCGAGTCGATGAACTATGATGATTACATCAGTAAGCTTTCCACTGGATGCGTTCTCGGAATGTGCGACCAGTACTGGGATTTCAACTACAGCCTCGTGGGCACTTATACGCAGGACCTGATCGATCTCGGATGCGAATATGTTCCGTTGGGACTTACGATCGAGGCCGGCATGAAGAACCAGTGGCACTCTTTCGGTGACACGAACAATTACGCTTCCGGAATCGCCATCACAACATCCTGCATTGATCCTGACAGGGCATTCAACTTCCTGAGCCGCATTCTCGATCAGGATATCCACGACTTGAGATTCTGGGGTATCGAAGGCGTGGATTACCTCGTTGACGAGAACGGAATGTATTACAGGACTTCTGAGATGAGACAGCTCTGGAGAGATTATTCCTATCTGGCAGAACATGTCTGCAAATATGATTACATGCCTCAGTGGCTCGGCATCAGCAGAGACGGCAAGAACGCGATGCAGCCTTCCGAGCAGACCAGTGAATTCTACGCGACCTTGTCGCAGCCTATGGTCGACTGCTTTAAGGCATACGGTGCCACAACTTATGCGGAGATGATGGGCGCTGAGCAGACAGATCATTATCCGTGGTACCCGTTGTGGACCTGGTCCAACAATCTGAGCACCAATGACGACGGCGGTGCCGCTTTCCAGAAGATGGGGCAGACCAAGCATAAGTATCTTCCTATGCTCGTTAAGAGCAGTGACTTCGAGTCCACTTGGGAAGAATATATGACCGCATACGAGGACTGTAATCCTCAGGATTTCATCGATGCTGCACAGCAGGAAGTCGATGCTCGTCTTGAACTCGCCCGCGCCAACGGCTACCAGGGCTGATCTTGATCCGAATATAAAACAAGGCTTCCGTCTGAGACGGGAGCCTTTTTGGTCGCTTAAATATATAAATTCCCGCAAGTGGTTAGGGGAGACCTGCGGGATATTATATGCTAACTCCTGCACAAACTCATTTCTGCCTTCTATGGCTTCAGGAATTAACCACTTGCATTATAGCACGGTGGAAATGAGAATTGTCAAAGGATTTTGTCGAATTTGTATCACTCTTTTGTCACATTTTCTTCACATTTCAAAAGCGCGCATTTGCACTGCTTTTTTAACACAAATCCATACATATCAGCTCTTTTCGCATTTTCGAAAACACAAGTCAGTTTCATTACAATGTGTAGTAAATGTGAAATGTATGTTAAAAAGTAGATATTTAATATTTAATTTATATAAAAAAGATGATATATTTGTCGTGTAAAGAAAATGAGGGAGGGGTTAATCATGAAAAAGGGCATAAAGAACAGTATTTCTTCATTCTTGGCCGCAGCGATGATGAGCGGTTCATTTGTATTTGTCCCGTTTGGATTAGGCGACATCGATCTCGGAGCGTTGTTCTCCATGAGAGATCCGGGAACGGCACAGGTGCTCACATATGATGAGTCGACCAGCAAATATTATGCTGACGGAACTGAGATCGGTTCCAATTTTCCAACATCCGGCGAATTCATTCTTGAGGCGGATATTCCGATCAAAACATCCCGTACGATCTCTTCGGGATCTTTCTCCATAGACCTTAACGGTTACGACATAATAGACCAGTGTACGGAAGGCAGTTCTCTTTTCTTAATCTCGGGAGGAGTATTTACTCTGTCCGATTCTACATTTGATCTTGATAGCGGAACGGGCGGAAGTCTTCTCGGTGCCAGTAATGGTCGTAGAGCTTTTGAGGTAAAGTCATCCGGTACACTTAATATCGAAGGCGGTTATATCGAGAATTTTTCGGCCGGAAACAACTCGGGCGGAGGCCTTTGTATTACGGACAAAAACGATAATGCCGTGATCAATATGAGCGGCGGAGTCATCCGTAACTGTAAAGCCGGATCGAACGGAGGAGGAGTATCTATTCAGGGCGGAACCTTCACGATGAGCGGAAATGCCTGCATTACGGAATGCAGGACGACCGTGGCCGGAACAGAAAAGAACGGCAATGGTGCGGGATTAAGTGCCGGAACCTCATCTAAGGTCTATATCAGAGATAATGCATCCATAATCAATAACACGGGTACGGGTTTTCATGGAGCAGGAGTAGACTTCTGGGGAACCAAGTATACCTGTACGCTGGAGATATCCGGAAGCCCTGTTATTACGGGCAATATGAACGGACATAACTATGAGTGCAATCTCTATTGCGGAAAAGCAGTCTCTGTCGGAACTCTTAATTTAAGCAGAGATTCTGAAGGAAATGTTATTCCTCAGGTCGGAATCACGATACAGCAATCACCTGTATTTACAATAGGTATTGCGGACAATAATCCTGGTGAAACCATCGAAGATCTTGATGCTTTCTTTTACGCTGACAGGAAAACGGCAGGATCCAAGGTGCCTCATTCGGAAACGTATGATATCAAACCGACGGACGACAATAAGGAACTTAAGCAGACACCTACGATCCATGCTACTTTTTTGATCCCTTCTGTTTCTTCGGAAGGCGGGTTTAAGGAATATACGACTATCGAATGTGTTCCGGGAGGATACATCGGTAAATCGGATATGCCGAAGAATTACAACATCACAAATCATTCCTTTAAGGGCTGGAATACTCAGAGCGGTAAATTTGTCAGCAATTTCAAGGAAGACGATACAACCACGGGTTATGATGACTTTAATCTTTACGGCGTGCTTCTCCCTCAGGTGAACGGTTATTCTCTGTGCAGTTTTGAAGACGGAAGCATCGGACTTAAAGGATTTGTCTGTTACGATGAGGATCTCGGATTCATAACTTCAGATGCAACTGCTACGGTAACGGGTTTTACAAGTAATCCGAATCCTTCGGAATCATTTACGGTCGATGCTTCAGATATCGTAACGGTAGGAAATAACAAGTATATATGCTTTACGTTCAAGTTCAATCCGTATGATATGACGAAGCAGTTCCTTATAAAAGTTAAGTTTGCCAACGGATACGAGTTATCTACATCCGTACAGCCTTCTGTCATCGGAGCAGCAGTAGTTAAAGGCAGCGGTTACGGCGGTAATCAGTACAGGACGCAGGCTGCCAAGCAATTAGGCTCTTCGATGCTGATATTCGGTGCCAGCCTCCAGACTCAGCTCGGTTACTATTTCAATAATGCAGATGACCTGGCTACTACGGGTGTGACCAATCTTCTTACACATGATCCGATCAGTTCCGTTCCGAACCTTCCTGAGAAGTCGATAACCGATGACGAATCCAATGCACTCACATTCTACGGATCGAGCGTTGTTTACAACACGAACATCCAGATCAAGCAGTACATCAAGCTCAACGGTGAGGATGCTTCTGGCTATACATTCTCTGTAGACGGACAAGGATCCTATGCATTTGAACTTGATAATAGCGGAAAGTATATGTATGCTAAGGTTGATGTTCCGGCATACGACATGGATCACCTCTATGAGATCACGGTCAAGGACGGATCCGATGCAGTCGTTATGACGATCGATTACTCTATCTATAACTATATAGACAGTGTGATCACCAACAAACAGGGAACACCGATCTATGATACGGTACAGGCACTTTATTGGTATGGCGTGGATGCAAAAGCCTACGCCGGAGTGTAAAGAGGGGTATTATGAAAGAAATATACGAACCAGTAGAAATAGAGATAATCAAATTGAGTGCAGGTAGCGCTATTGAGAACAGCGATCCGCAGACAACCGAGTGGGGCGAAGATCCGGGCGGAATCGATATCTGGTAATGTGAACTGAATGATACATGAGCCTTTCTGCATCTTGCAGGAAGGCTCTGTTAGTTAAAAATCTTTTATCATTGAGGTTTTGATGTTAAAATATCACGTGGGAAGATAGATAGGGGGGATCAGTTATGACCAAGACGAGATCATTATCTGTTTTACTGGCTTTGTCTCTGTTGATCGGAGTATTTGTCGTGATACCTGCAAGTCCGGTAAGGGCTGAAGATACGATCGAGTATAACGGAATCGTGTTTGAGCCGTTTCCTGACAGATTAAAGGCCGGTGGTGATCTGACTTACGATTCCAGTGTTAATACCACGACGATCGAATCGATAGATTACACTACATATAATTTCTATCTTACGGAATCTCTCGGCCTGGAGAAGGCGATAAATGTTGTTGGTAACTCGAATCATCAAAGTGTTATTCTTAATCTCTGTCTTAATGGTTATGATATTGCTCCTAAGGCAGGAAAGAGCATAACTTCAGCCATAACCACTGGCTATTATGTTATCGTCAATATCTATGACAACGATACCAACGAAGATAGTGGCTGTATCAAAGGAGTTCAGAACAAGAGCAACGATTCAGCTGCGATCAAGGTCGATCCGGAATGCACATTGAATATGTACGGAGGAACGATCTGTGATTGTACTTCTACCGGAGAAGCTGGAGCTGTTGACGTTGTTGGAAAAAAATCCGGATACATCAAGAGAGGTGTATTCAATATGTATGACGGTGCAGTTATTAAGAATTGCACAGCCGTATCCAAAGGTGCCGGAGTAAAAGTAACCAATTATTCCATATTCAATATGTATGGAGGCGAGATTAAGGACTGTACAGTAACCGGGTCTCATCCTGCAGGCGGAGTATCTCTTGATACCGGATCGACCATGAATATGTACGGGGGCACTATAACCGGAAATTCAGCTAAGTCTGACGGATGTGGTATCTATGTAAGTGAGAATGCTACATTTAATGTATCAGGATCCCCGCAAATATACGGTAATACTATATCCGAGGGAGTAGAGAACAATGTAAATACCGGAACAAACAGAATGATCAATGTGGATCAGCTGGATTCCGGAGCACAGATCGGTGTTACGCCGAACAGCAATAACGGGTATGTTTTCGCGAACGTGTCGGGATCTGAGAATATGGATTCTTTCTATTTTGATAATCCGGGCAGCACGAAGTACATTGTTAAGGTCGAGGACGGCGTAGCAAAGTTTATCGAAGATAACGTATCAGTCGAGGGCCTTACCCTGATACTTAATGAGGGCAGGATCGGCGTTAACTATTACGTCAGCGGTGTCGATTCTTCCGCGACGATGAGCTTTACCGTAATGGGCGCTGAGCAGTCGTCGGTTGCAACTTATGATCAGAGCAGGGATATGTATTACTTTACCTGTCTGGTCAATGCGCCTGAGATGACCGAGACTATAACACCGGTTCTTACGTATAACTCGGCAACATATCACTTCAAGGCTACGTCCGTAAAGGCGTACGGAGAGTATGTACTTTCTAATCCGGGTTCATTCCCGGGTGCGGAAGATCTCGTTCGTAAGCTGCTTTCTTACGGTGCATATAGCCAGAAGCTTTTCAATGTCAATACTGATGATCTTGCCTATGATGTTCCTGATACATGCACGGACAGCGTGGCACAGTTCTCTGCCGTGTCATCGGCTACTCCTTTGAACGATATTGATATCGAAGGTCTTACCTATGTAGGTGCGAGCCTCGTGCTTAAGTCAGAGACCACGTTCAAGCTCTACTTCAAGGTGGACTCCGGGCACAGTATCAGTGAGTATACGCTATCTGACGGTTATACATTCGAGCAGAACGGCAATTACTACTGCATAAGGATCGCGGATATTGATGTCACGAAGCTCTTGGAGCCCATAGAGTTCTCGATAAGCGGAACGGATGTGGTATACAGTCCGCAGATTTATATCTATAATAACAAGGACAGTTCGAATGCTGATCTGGCTAATACCCTGAGGGCTTTGTACCTCTATAGCGTTGCGGCATCCGATTATCAAGGTTGAGGCAGGTGAGAGATTATGGAAGAAGACAACAAGTTGACATACATAGTTCCTGAAGTGGATATCATTATGCTCTCGGCAGGCCCCAATGATACCAGCTATACTCAGGAAAGTTACGAGACACCTATCGGCTGATCATGATATTTCTCGAAAACACGAGCTCTCTTCACACTTCGGAAGAGAGCTTTATATATAAAAGAAACATTATAATTATTCATTATGATATAATGACAAGGTGGCAGGTAATATCCCCACGCGTGTAAGGAGAATAAGGATGAAGAAAAAAGTAATAATTCCTATTGCAATAATTGTGGGAGTGGCTGCGGTCGCACTGGGTGTTATCCTGGGACTTAAGGCATGCTCCAAAGACACTGAAAACGAGACGGAGGCTACCGTCATAATCACCAACGAAAACGGTGAGACATTCATCTCGACAGCAGACTCCACGGTCCCTGCCAGTTCAGGCGACATTGTTACTGATGGCACGGACAAGACCGACGCAGAAAGAAACGGCAACACGCTCGGATCTGACACATCAGACACTTCCGGCACAAATGCTTCAGGCACGACAACGACAACATCCGGTTCAGGCAATGGATCCGGCTACGGAACGAGCGAATCTACCGGCGGAACCAACGGAACAACAAAGCCGACTGAGAACATACCTCCTCCGGAGACAGAGGAAGGCGAGATCCTCATCATCGAGCCGACGACGACAGCTTCAGGTAACAACGGAAGCGGCAACGGCGGCAAGAATCCGACAACGACTCCGGCAGGCGGCGGATCATCGAATCAGCCTACTACAAGCCCGACTTCTAACGGTGGCGGCGGATCGACACCTGCTCCGACTTCATCCGAAGGTGACGGTGTTATCGAGTTGCCTTTTGTTCCGATCGAGGATATCGAAGGAGTCGAGTGATATATGAAGCTCAACAGTGATTTTGTCTATCGAAAAATAGGATCCGACAGTGTTTTGGTGCCTGTCGGCTCCTCGTCTTTTTCGGGAATGGTAAAAGGAAATGCGACCACAGGTGAACTTATCGAGTGTCTTAAGGAAGACATGACGGAAGAGCAGATGGTCGAGCGTCTTCTTGAGAAATACGATGCACCGCGCGAGGTCATCGAGAGAGACGTAAAGAACGTCCTTGGTAAGCTCAGGGAGATCGGTGCAATCGTGGAATAAGCGATAAGGCGCTTTAGTGGAATAGGAAACGTGTTATGAATTGAAAGGAGCCTTATATGAAAAAGGGTCTTTTACGAAGAACTCTGTCGCTCATGATGTCGGCTGTAATGGTTTCTTCCGTGCTTTTCGCGACGGGAGCAAACATTTTTGCTGATGACACAAAGACGGCAGGAAACGGTTGGGTCTTCACTTTGGATGGAAGTGACGGCCTCTACAAACATACTGATGATCAAAACCAAACTTGGATCTATCTGAATCAGAGCATCATCAACGATAAATATGATCATGCTCTCCCGATGAACAACAGACCATATGACGAGTATAAATTCAACAAAATGTACTTCTACGTTGATGAATCTATTAAGGTCTATAATGGTGCGATTGCAGATTGGGCTTGTTACGAGACATTCGATCTCGCAAGTCATACTATCGTCTATGAGCCGATTGATAATACTGTTCCGATGATCAAGAACGGCGGTGAACAACCGTACAGTTATATTGAATTCATAAGTTCGGATGAACTTCCGGGCTCCATCACTTGCTATAGCGGTGCAACGCTCTTTGAGATAAGCGGATATGATAATCGCATAAGTTATGTCACTATTGATAACGTCAGTCTTGCAGGCGGATATGGCAAATACTATCAGGATATGAAAAACAGTGCAGTTGTTCTTAAAAATAACGCAGGATTTTCTATGGGAATGGATTCCCAGATCCTTAACTATTCTTCACAGAAGGGCGGCGCTATCAGAAGTGAAGGTAATGGAACAGTATCCCTGGAAAACGGAACGATCTCGGGTTGTTACGCTGAAGAAGGCGGAGCGATCTATTCAACCGGTCAAGTTAGGGTTTGCGGAACAACTGAGACATTGATAAGTAATAACAAGGCTGTGAAACGCGGCGGCGGAATCTGTCTTATAGGTGAAACAGCTTCCTTGTTGATGGAGGATATGTCCAAACTTAAGATAACGAATAACACATGTTACGGTAGTTCCGATCTGTCAGAAGGCGGCGGCGGAGTATACTTCGAGAAGAGCAGCAATGTTATTCCAAGAACTAAAGAAAGCCTGTATATTAACGGAGCATTGAATGTTTACGATAATAACTCTTCTACAGAAGGCAAGGAGAACTTCTATCTGAGATATGCGGGTGAAGATTACAATTCCTTCTATGTCCCGAGTTTCGAGTATTACGAAGGTGACGTTAGTGTTTCTTACGGCGAGATTACCGATAACGGCAGAATCGCCTACTCAGACGGGTTTAACAGTTACAATGAGCAGTTCTATTCTAATTTTGTTGACGGTTTCAGAATGGATGATCCGGACTATTCAGTGATACCGGGTGTCACCTCCACAGCCAAAATGTACACTGAACTTCTTGTATCTTCATCTGTAAATTCACCGGCACTCCTCAAGGGATATTCATTGGTTTTGGACGGAGATTGCATCGGTATCAAATTCTACGTTTATATTCCTGATTCTGAAGAGCTCGGTTCAGCTGGTAACAACATCTGGGCAGCTAAGGTCGGTCCTTCTTCAGGAAACAAATTCTATGTTAACGGAACGACAGTATCGACTCTCGATCTTGACAGTTACGAGAGAAAAGGCGGTTATGTAACTTTCACTTACAAAGTTGATGCAGCCGACATGACAGTTCCTCTTGATTTCACTCTCGAGAAGAACGGCAATGAGGTTCTTTCTAAGTCAGGTCTTGCTGTCAGATCTTATATTGAATATATCTCCAACCATAAGAGCCAATTCAGCACTAATGATTACAATGTTGCCATGTCTCTTGCAAACTATGGTGCAGCAGCTCAGACATATTTCAATTTCAGAAAGACAGATCTGCCTAACAAGAACATTGATTATGATTGGGAATATACTGACACTCAGACACGTTTCCTCTATAACTACAGCACAGACCTGTATTACTATGACAGATATGATAATAACGGACCTGTTTCTTACTACGGAATGACAGTGTCATTTAAGAGTCAGCCGACCCTCAAGTTGTTCTTTAAGTACAGCTCGAGTGACAGTCTTGATCTCTCCTCTATAAGATTGACGCAAGAACTGTACGGCGAGATCGTATTTGTTGAAGGAACTCAGTATTTTTACGTGGCACTTAAGAATCAGGATTTCTATAAGATAATGAGTGAAAATGATTTCGGTATCATTTATAAATTTAGCGGGGATAGTACCACTTTCCGAATTCAGTGTTCTACACTTTGGTATCTCTACTCTGTGATTACCGCAGAACAGGGTACTTATTCCGCTAAAATGGTTGACCTCGCAAAAGCATACTCTTACTATCTCTACATGTGTGCTAAGAATTTGGGAATGTAAGGAGGACAGTATGGAACAGAAAGATAAGTATTTTACTCCTGAATTAGATATCATCAAGCTCTCGGCTGATCCCGTGATCGAAAGCAATCTTACGGGCGATGATGACGGCGAGATAGTCGTAGGTCAATGATAAAAAACAACGGCACTTCTTTAGTTTTTGAAGAAGTGCTGATTTATGAAGATTAGAAGGTTTCAGATGACGGGTAAATACAATTTCGCAGACAAGACGGTCTATATCGACTCCATCTATCCCAACGTACATGACTACTGCAAGGGATATGAGTCGGACAAAGTACCGGATATCAGAATTAAGATTTCCGAGCAGGATATCCTTTTCGAGAAGGACAGGTCAGAAGAGGGCGGCAGGTTTCCGGATTATTATCTGGAGGAACTCGCGGTCTACCGTAAGATCTGCGAGCAGATGCCTTACTACGATGCATTCCTGTTTCACGGATCCTGCATCAGTGTCGACGGCGAAGGTTACCTGTTCGGGGCCCCGAGCGGCACGGGCAAATCCACCCACGCCAAGATCTGGTGCGACAACCTGGGCGACCGCGCGATCATGGTCAATGATGATAAACCGCTCCTCAAGGTCGAGGGCGACTATGTCTACGCCTACGGCACCCCATACAACGGCAAGCACCACAGGGGCACCAACATGCGTGTCAAGCTCAAGGCGATCTGTATGCTCTACCAGTCTCCCGACAACACTATCCGACCTATGGATATCAGCGAAGCTTACCCTCTTATCATCGGCCAGACCTACAGGACCATCGACCGCGATGCTTTTATCAAGACTCTCGACCTGGTGGATATGATGTTCGACAGGGTCAAGATATACTCCCTGGGATGCAATATGGAACGGGAAGCTTTCGAAGTCTCCTTCGGTGCGATGAGCAAATGATCAGACTAAAAGACTAAGGATCGCTAATGCGATCCTTTTTTGATGTATTTGAAGAGATAGGTCCCCAATATATGTAATATCGTATAGTATTTGTTTAGTGAAAAAGTTCGTTGACTATGATAAAATGACTTTGATTTATGTAAAAATCAGGTTAGGAGGTAGTGTATGAAAGCAAAAAGTGTTGTTGCTTTGGCTCTTTCTTGTGTAATGAGCTTAAGCATTGTTTCATTCGTCTCTTTTGGAAATCTGCTGGCTGACGATACGAAGACTCTCAAGATCAACGGTCAGGATACAGTATTCTATCTGAAGACCGATGGCGAAGATGCCGGTTGGTATACAAACGGGGATTACAAGATCCTCTCGCAGGACAAGATCGTTGACGGCAAACTTCCTGAAGCAGGAAGATACGTTCTTGATGAAGATATCAGTATCAGTGACGGAGTTGATATTATCGGAGAACTCGAGATCAATTTCCTCGGTAAGACCATCACGTACACCAATACAGACAAGAGCGAGTATATGATCAATTCGGATGGAAACTTTGTTCATCTATGCAGTACGGTAGAAAGTGATCCGCTCTATAATGTTCATGGTACGTTCAAATCAACAAAGGGTGCGCCTTTCCTCAGTGCAAAGAATTATTCATGCAATGTCCTGAATCTGGATATTAACGGAGGAAAAAATGCAAGCTACAGTGCAGACGAAAATGGAAAGAGTCTAATTTCTTTCTATGGTAATCATTCCCTGTCAATTGTTGATTGCTATATCTATAATGGTTCAGCTGATAAGGGCGGAGCTATCATATTGGGTGAGAAATCTCAGTGCTATATATCTAAGACAACTATCTCATATTGCAGTGCCAACGAAGGCGGTGCAATCTATGGTGAAGGCAGAAATATCAGCATCGAGAACAGTATGATCAGCTATAACTGGTCTAAGAAAAACGGCGGAGCGATAACGATCGTTAAAGACGGTGCTGTCTATCTCGCAGGCAGTGCAATGATCAGAAATAACACCTGTGATGCCGGATATGGCGGCGGTATCTACGTTGACAAGACCGGATATACGGATTGGTACAGTTCTGTTGTCGTAAACGGTGATGATCCGATGGTTATGTATAACAAGGGCAGAGGTGGTGACAGCAACATCTACTTTGCATCCAATGAAGCGTACAGTTATGTAGACATCGAATCCGGATGCGGAGACGGAGCAGTTTTCAAGATCGGTATCTCTTTCTTCGAGTTCTATAACAAGGTCCCTGTTCAGGGATTCGGCGCAAAGAACGTTAATGAGGATTCGATCGTCAGTGATAATCCTACATTGATAGCTACCCGTGACGCCAACGGCGGCATCTATTTTATTCCTAAGCTTCAGGCAGATTATTTTGATGTAACCGGAGTAAATCTTTGCTTAGACGGTAATTTTATCGGTGTAACATTCCATGTTCCTGTTGTTTCCGGTTATGACGGTGCAGACCTGAACGGATACTACAATGCCGAGAGGTACAGTTCGACTCCGGTCAAGGCCGATAAGGTTGAAGAAAAAAACGGTGAGTGGCTGTTCACATGTTATATGGAATCCATGGAGATGAATACTCCGATCACCTTCTCAGTAGGTGCTTCCTATAACACTTCGCTGATCCTCTTGGAAAACTTTACCATCAGCAGTTATGCTAAGGCGGTCTATGTGGGCAATTACTCTGACGCTCAGAAAAATATTGCTGCTTCCATGGTCACATATGGTGCTGCTTCTCAGAAGTATTTTGGTTTCATGGCGAATAGTCCGGCAGATTACTTTTTGTCAGCAGATGATAAAGCGATCATGAGTCAGGACGTTACTTCTTCATCTTCGATATATTACAATTTCTTCAAGGGATTAAAGCCTGAGGCTATGCCTTCGACCGAGAATGTCCACTACTACGGTTCCAGCATTATCTTCGGCAGCAAACCGACACTTAAGATGTATTTCACATACGATGAAGGTGTGAATACAGATCTTATCCATTGGGGTCCTTGGAGTATGGAAACACCTACTTTCATCCCGGGAACAAGGTATTTCTACTTTACACTCGAAGATCTGAATATGGCCTACGACTTCGATCTGATTATTTACATTCCGGTATATTATGGAGATAAGTCATACGATTTCAGTATGGCACCGGCCAGCTATCTGTATAATGCATTAATGTCTGATAAGGCTACCCCGGAAATAAAGGAACTTGCGAGATCCATGTTGATCTATAACTACTATGTTTTCTATAATAATTGAGATATATGAGGTATGGTATGAAAAACAACAGATCATTCTATAGTGCTCCGGAAATAGACATTATCAGACTTTCTGCCGGAGGCGATGTCCTCATTAACAGTGAGACTGATAAGAACGGTGACGGAATCCCTGATGAGTTCCAAAATCCTGAAGAAGGTCCGGTCTTCTAAGAGCAGAGATAATATTTTGCGGCGCTGAGGTTTTCGGCGCCGCTTTTTTGTGGAAGTTTTTTCTCGAAAACGTTAATTAGTCCGTTCTCATAACGGACCAAACGATGGAATTCGGGGGGTATGGTCCGTTCGAGCATATGATATCTGACAGAGGACAACATGGATATGACATGAGAACGGACCATACCGGCAGTTTTGAGGGGGTTAGTCCGTTACGGGAACGGACCAATCGGGGATTTTGGGACGGTTAGTCGACGGAGCGGCGAAAGGGATTTTTCGAGAATGGCAATGTGGAAGGGAAATAGGATATAATCGTTGTATATTGTTTTCGCGGAGAGGCAGATGAAGATAGAGAGTCTCGAGATCGTTAATAAGAAGCGCAAGGACGGCACTTTCAGGGAGATGTTTGACGACTGGAAGTGGATCTTTACGTATTCGTCCATGTATAAGGGCAGGATCGTGCTCTATACGGTGCTGGGGCTTCTAAGCAGTTCCCTGGGACTCGTGTCTTCGATCGCGAGTAAATTCCTGATCGACGTTATCGTGGGCAGAAAGACCGACAAGCTGTGGTTGGCGGCGCTGATCACGGTGGGCGGTGCGCTGGCGTCACTACTGATACATAACCTCATGAGCCGCGTGACTTTGAAGCTTGAGGTCGACATGACGAATGTGGTGAGGAAGGATGTTTTCGATAAGGTGATGAAGGCGAAGTGGCAGTCGCTCAATGCCTTCCCGAGCGGCGATATCCTGAACAGGTTCCACGGTGATATCGGGAATGTGGCGGGCAATGCCATCAACTGGATCCCGACGTTTATCATTTCCGTCTACAGCTTCATCGCGACTTTTATCGTTATCTTCTACTATAGCCCGGTGATGGCCCTGATTGCTCTGTCGTCTGCGCCGATTCTCCTGCTGGCGGGCAAGTATCTGGTCAAGAAGCAGCGCGAGTACCAGAACAGCGTGATGAAGTCCACCAGCGCGCTTTACTCCTATGAGTCGGAGGCGCTCTACGGTATCGACACGATCAAGTCTTTCGGCGTCTCGGACCGCTTCAGCTTCGGTCTTAACGAGCTGCAGGCGGAGTACAAGCGCATAAGTCTTGTTAAGAATGCTTTCGTTATCAAGAGCAACATATTCATGGCGCTGACGTCGCTTCTCGTGCAGTTCGGCGCATACGCATACTGCCTGTTCCTTCTGTGGAGCGGCGCCATCACTTACGGTACCATGATCTTGTTCCTGCAGCAGAGGATCAACCTCTCGGGCGCGTTCAAGAGCGTCACCGATATGGTCCCGACCTTTGTTAACGGCTCCGTTGCCGCGCACAGGATCAGGGAACTCGTTGACCTTCCGTCAGAGAAAGTGGAGGCCGACATCTTCACCGAGAAGGGCGTTACTATCGAGCTTAGCGGCGTGAACTTCGGTTACGTCCCTGAGACTCCTGTCATCGTTGATTCGTCCATGACCGCGCTCCCGGGCAAGATTACCGCACTGGTCGGTCCTTCCGGCGAAGGCAAGACCACGTTGCTCCGTCTTCTCCTGGGCATGGTCGAGCCTTCTTCAGGCAAGATGGAATTTGTTTTTCCTTCCGGTTCTCGAAAACCTATCGATCCGACGAGCCGCGTCAACATCTCATACGTCCCTCAGGGCAACTCCCTGATGTCAGGCACCATCGCTTACAATATGCGACTTGCCAAGGATGACGCCACCGACGGCGAGATCGAGGCTGCGCTGAAACTCGCCTGCGCCTGGGACTTTGTTTCCAAACTTCCGGAGGGCATCAACAGTGAAGTGAAGGAAAAGGGCAAGGGACTTTCCGAAGGCCAGGCCCAGAGGATCGCCATCGCCCGCGCGCTCCTGCGTGATGCTCCGATCATCCTCATGGATGAGGCAACTTCCGCTCTTGATGTTGAGACCGAACGCGAAGTTCTCCGCAATATCCTTCACAAATCACCGGATAAAACGTTCATTATTACAACTCACCGCCCGACAGTGCTCTCCATGTGTGACAATATCTACCGTGTAGTCGACAAGCACATCACACTCCTGTCGGAGGCCGAAGTTATCGAGCTTGTAAGGCAATTCTGATATTCAGGATATTGTCAACTTTTTCCAACAATGCAACAAAAATGTGTACTTGTTTTCAAATAGTCTTAACACTATTGAAACATTCGCTTGTCAAATCCGTGATAGAATACCGTTGAATTACTATACGTAATTGTTATATTTTTGTGGGCAAGCGAGGGTAAAAATATGAGGAACAAGCTTCTAAAAGCCGTATCAACAGTTATGGCCTCTTTAGTTTTCGCTGGAGCTTTTGTTTTCATCTCACCAAAGGCTGA
>JAGCGK010000053.1 GCA_017649645.1 Clostridiales bacterium
ATTTTAATGAAGCAGCTCTTGGAAGCAGGTGTACACTTCGGTCACCAGACACGTCGTTGGAACCCAAAGATGAAGGAGTACATCTTCACAGAGCGTAACGGAATCCACATCATCGATCTTCAGAAGACAGTTAAGAAGGTAGACGACGCTTACATGGCAATGAGAGACATTGCTGCTGAGGGCGGAGACATTCTTTTCGTTGGTACAAAGAAGCAGGCTCAGGATTCCATCGCAGAAGAAGCACAGCGTTGCGGAATGTTCTATGTTAACAACCGTTGGCTCGGTGGTACTCTCACAAACTTCAAGACAATCCAGACAAGAGTTAATCGTCTTCTTGAGCTCCGTCAGATGGAGCAGGACGGAACATTTGATGTTCTTCCTAAGAAGGAAGTTGCTAAGCTCAAGCTCGACATGGAGAAGCTCGACAAGAACCTTGGCGGTATCGTAGGAATGAATGGCCTTCCTGCTGCATTGTTCGTAGTTGACACAAAGAAGGAGCACCTCGCTGTTGCAGAAGCTAGAAGACTTAACATCCCGATCATCGCTATTGTTGATACAAACTGCGATCCTGAGGAAGTTGACCACGTTATCCCTGGTAACGACGATGCTATCCGTGCAGTTAAGCTCATCGCAGGTAAGATGGCTGACGCTATCATCGAGGCACGTCAGGGCGAGCAGCTCACAGACGTAACTGCTGAGGTTTCCGAAGAGGGAGCTGAGGTTTCAGAGGACGCTTCAATCGAAGAGATCGCAGAGTCTGAAGAGACAGCAGAGGCATAATTCATAAACTAATTATTTCGATTTATTTCTAGGAGGAAACAATTATGGCAATTACAGCTCAGCAGGTTAAGGAACTTCGTGAGTTAACAGATTGCGGTATCATGGACTGTAAGAAGGCTCTTACAGAGTGCGACGGTGATATCGAGAAGGCTAAGGACTGGCTTCGTGAGAAGGGTATGGCTAAGGCCGAGAAGAAGTCCGGCAGAGCAGCAGCTGAGGGTGTTGTAGCATCCAATATCGATGCTGACGGTAAGAAGGGTTGTATCGTTGAGGTTAACATCGAGACAGACTTCGCAGCTAAGACAGAGAAGTTCGTTAAGTTCGTAAATGCTATTTCCGCTCAGGTTATGTCCCAGGATGCAGCTGATGCAGAGGCTCTCCTTAAGACAACAATCGATGGCAAGGATGTTGATACATTCCGTAAGGAAGCTATCGCAGATATCGGAGAGAACATCTCCATCCGTCGTTTCGCTAAGTACGAAGTGAACGGTTGCGGTGCTGTTACATCTTACATCCACGCTGGTGGACGTGTTGGTGTTCTCGTTGAGATCGTTACAGACAACGATGACGTTCTTGCTAAGGACGAGTTCAAGCAGTTCGCTAAGGATATCGGAATGCAGATCGCAGCTTCCAACCCGACATGGGTTGCTAAGGAAGATGTTCCTGCAGATGCTATCGAGCGTGAGACAGAGATCATCAAGAACAAGGCTCTTGCAGAAGGCAAGCCTGAGAAGATCGTTGAGGAGCGTATCGTTCCTGGTCAGATCAAGAACTTCTATTCTATCAACTGCCTCTTGCAGCAGGAGTTCGTAAAGTCTGAGAACGGTGCTTCCGTTGAGTCCTACATCGCTGATACAGCTAAGGCTCTCGGTTGTGACATCTCCATCGCTCGTTTCACAAGATTCGGAATGGGTGAAGGCCTTGAGAAGAAGGAAGACGACTTTGCAGCTGAGGTTATGAAGCAGGCTGGTCTCTAATTCTTTAGACAGATCATTACAGAAGGACGTTTCCATTTGGAAGCGTCCTTTTTTTATCCTCGAAAAAACTATTTAATTATGTATTAACCTTCGTGAAAAAATATCAGTATTTTTACACACACCTTTCCAACGCCTTTAAATCCGCTATAATGAGATTATTAAACAGAAAACACATTAATACGGAGGGGTTTTATGAAGAAGATAGTGGCTTTGTTGCTTTCTGTCACTTTCCTTTTTAGTCTTGCCGCGTGCAATAAGACTACTGAAGAAACGACTGAATCAACTACTGCAGTTGTTGATCCTCAGGCACCCGGTTTCCGCGAGACGACGGAGCTTTTTGACGGTGCTTATGCATTGGATTACACCTTTGAAGATCCTGAGAATTTTCCATGGACAACATATACAGAAGGCGGTGCTCTGACCTTGGTTTGTGAAGACGGCAAGATGATCGCCAAGATCGAGAATCCGGGTGTAAAGAAACACTCATGTCAGGTTTATCATGACGGCTTCCAGATCTACCAGAATGCCGAGTATCAGGTTGATTTTGACATTTGGGGAGATGTTGAGAGAGACTTCGAATGGCGTATCCAGATAAACGGTAGTGACTATCATGCATACTATGTTGAAGAGGCTGCCCACATGGGAACAGAGCCTACACACATCACTGCAGTATTTACCATGTATGAGCCAAGTGATCCGGCACCTCGTTTTGCATTTAACCTCGGAGCAGCAGGCGACGGAGCTCATAATGTTTATATCGACAACCTTACGATGCAGGTCCTCAATTGTTCGAATGCAGTTGCTATCGAAGGTCCTGAGCCGCCGAATCCGGTTGCTCTTAATCAGGTGGGTTACCGTCCGAATGATCCTAAGACAGTTTTCATAGCATCTCCGTCTGACACTTCATTTGATATCGTGAAGGCGGATACAGGTGATGTTGTATATTCAGGTACTTTGTCTGATCCTTATATGTGCCGTTTTGCCAGTTATAAAGTTGCAGAGGGTGATTTCAGCGACTTTAATGAGCCTGGTACATATATTGTTAAGACTGCCAACAGCGGTGAATCATATTCATTTACTATCTCGGACGATGTTTACGATGAAGCTCTCCGTGCGTCCATACTTATGATCTATACACAGCGCTGCGGTTGTGAAGTAACAGCTGATATCGGAGAAGAATATAAGGATTTCGCTCATCCTGCTTGCCATACGGATCTTGCAACTGTTTACGGAACCGATAAGAAGATCGATGTAACAGGCGGTTGGCATGATGCAGGTGACTACGGCCGTTATGTGGTACCCGGAGCTAAGACTATCGCAGATCTTCTTATGACCTATGAGGACACAGGATTTGATGCTGATGATCTCGGCATTCCTGAAAGCGGCAATGAGATCCCTGATCTTCTTGATGAGGCCCGCTATGAACTCGAGTGGATGTTCAAGATGCAGGATGAAAGCGGCGGAGTATATCACAAGGTAACCTGCGCTAATTTCCCTGATACGGTTATGCCTCAGGAAGAGACAGCAGAACTTCTTGTTATGCCTATTTCAACGACAGCAACAGGTGACTTCGCTGCTGTTATGGCACGTGCATCAGTTGTATACGCACCGTTTGACGAGGAATTCTCACTTAAGTGTCTTGAAGCTTCCAAGAAAGCATACGATTACATGCTCAGCAATGCATCTTCTGATACAACCGGATACCTTAATCCGACTGATGTTGCAACAGGTGAGTATCCTGATGCAGTTAACCAGGATGAATTCTTCTGGGCTGCGATCGAGTTGTTCGTTGCTACAGGTGAGCAGCCTTACCTAGATAAAGCAAAAGAATTGTACAACAGCAATATGGAACTCGGATTAGGCTGGATCGAGATGGGTCTTTACGGAATCCATACTTATCTCCTTTCCGATGCTTCGGCTCAGGATTCCGCATTTACCAAGGAACTTAAGGACCGCATCATTGAAGAGATGGATAAGTCCGTAATGCTTGCCAACCGTGAGGGTTATTTTAACAAGATGTCCAGTTTCCCATGGGGCAGTAACTTAACCATAAGTAATAACGGAATACTTTATAACCTTGGCTATATGTTGACCGGTAATGAAGAGTATAAGACTCTCATGTATTACCAGGTTGACTATATCTTGGGTATGAATGCCTGCGGTTACTGCTTCCTTACAGGATTTGGCGAGCATGCAGCGCAATTCCCGCACCACAGACCATCACAGTTTAACGGTCATGCGGTTCCGGGTATGGTCGTTGGAGGTCCGAACGGTGAACCGGCTGATCCGTATGCGATGAGTGTCCTTTATGATACGCCGGCTGCCCTTTGTTACGTAGATAACGACACGGCTTATTCGATCAATGAGGTAGCTATCTATTGGAACTCTCCATTTATTTATATCCTGGCTGCTAAAGTCCAGTCTTGATAACCTAAAATACCGATGCCTTACCGCTTTCGAGAGGTAAGGCATTTCTTTGCCCTGATATTAGGACGTTTCAGGCCTTGCTCGAAAAATATCACACCTTTGCCCTTTTCTTATTAACAAAAGAAATATAAAATAGAACGAGTATAGACGGAGGTAACTTTATGGGTGACTTAAAGTATAAAAGAGTGCTTCTCAAGATATCAGGAGAAGCTCTTGCCGGCGATAAAAAGCAGGGCATCAATGATGAGGTATTGAAGAATATAACCGAGAAGATCAAGGCTGTTTCGGATCTCGGAGTTGAGGTTGCAGTAGTAGTCGGCGGAGGCAATTTCTGGAGAGGCAGATCCTCTGAAGCTATGGACCGTGTAACGGCTGACCATATGGGAATGCTCGCTACAACGATGAATGCACTTGCTATCTCCGATGCTCTTGAACAGCATGGTGCGGTTACAAGAGTAATGTCTGCTATCGAGATCAGACAGATGTGTGAGCCATACATAAGAAAGAGGGCAGTAAGACACTTGGAGAAGGGCAGGATCGTTATCTTCGCATGCGGTACAGGTAACCCTTATTTCTCCACAGATACGGGTGCAGCCCTGAGAGCTACCGAGATCGGTGCCGATATCTTCCTTAAGGCTACTATGGTTGATGGCGTTTATGATAAAGATCCTAAGGTTTATCCTGATGCCAAGAAGTATGAGACAGTAAGCCACGATGAAGTCTTAAGACTTAATCTTAAGGTTATGGATTCAACAGCAGCAGCTCTTTGCAGAGATAACAAGACAAAGATCCTCGTATTCTCCATGGAAGATCCTGAGAATATCGTAAGGATCGCAAAGGGCGAGAATCTTGGTACTTTGGTAGAATAAAGAAAAAGATACGGAGGTATTTACTATGATCGAGATCACAAAAGCAGATTATGATTCAATTGAGAAGAAGATGGATAAGACAATGTCCAATCTTGCAGAGAACTTCAATGCTATTCGTGCAGGAAGAGCTAATCCACATGTACTCGACAAGATCACTGTAGATTATTACGGAGCACCGTCTCCTTTGAATGCAGTAGCAAATATCCAGGTTCCTGAAGCAAGAATGATCACTCTTGCACCTTGGGATCCTTCAATGCTCAAAGAGATCGAGAGAGCTATTCAGTCATCTGATCTCGGTATCAATCCTACTAATGACGGTAAGATCATAAGACTTATCTTCCCGATCCTTACAGAGGAGAGACGTAAGGAACTCGTTAAGGTAGTTAAGACTTACGGTGAGGAAGCAAAGGTTGCTATCCGTAACGTAAGAAGAGATGCTATCGATAAGATGCGTGCTGTCAACAAAAAGAAAGAACTTACTGATGATGATCTTAAGGAATACGAAGAGAAAGTTCAGAAGATCACAGACAAGTATGTCAAAGATGTTGAGAAGGCATGCGAAGTCAAAGAGAAAGAGCTCATGGAGATCTGATCTTATCACGATTATTCAGGGCGGAACGACCTTCCGCCTTTTATTTTGATGAAGGGGAAAAAGTTTAATGGCAATTTTGGGCTTCGGTAAAAAGAATACTGTTAACGAAGACGAGCAACTCAAGATACCTGTATCTCTCGGTGTTATCATGGACGGTAACGGCAGATGGGCAAAAAAGAGAATGCTTCCTAGAAGTGCAGGTCACAGAGCCGGTGCAGAGAACCTTAAAGAGCTTTGCAGGAACTGTGGTAACTACGGAGTTAAGTATCTTACTGTTTATGCTTTTTCCACTGAGAATTGGTCGAGACCGACCGATGAAGTTAACACTCTTATGGATCTTTTTGTTGAGTTTTGGGAAAAGTATGATCCTGAACTTGAGCAGGAAGGTATAAGAGTCAGATTTACAGGTGATATCGATTCTCTTCCGGACAGGATCAAAGAAGTCTGCAGAAAAGGCGAGGAGAGATCCAAGCACAGACAGAAGATGCAGCTTATCGTTGCATTTAACTACGGAGGCAGAAGAGAGATAGTCCACAGTTGTCAGAATATTGCCAGACTTGTTAAGGAAGGCAAGCTTGACGTGGAAGATATTTCAGAAGAGACCATTTCCGATAATCTTTATCTTCCTGATGTTCCTGATCCTGATCTTATCATCAGACCTAGCGGTGAGCAGAGATTATCGAATTTCCTTTTATGGGAATCTGCTTATTCCGAACTTTGGGTATCGGATTGTCTCTGGCCTGATTTCGGATTTGATGAGCTTACAGAGGCGTTCAGAGCTTATACAAATCGTGACAGAAGATTTGGCGGTCTATCGAAGGAGGACAATAAATGAAGCAACGAGTAATCACGGGTTTGATCTTTTTGATCGTAATGCTCGCCTTTGTAGTGGGTTTCTACTTTGTTCCATTTGTTGCTGTTGTTCTTGCTTTGATAGTCGGAACCGTATCAACGATTGAGATCATAAAGGCACTTAAGAGCGGAGGCTATAAACCATCCAATGTCCTTATGATAATCGGAGAGGTCATGGGCCTTGCCGTACTTCTTTGCGGCTGGTTCTTTAACTTGGGTATCTTCGTTACCTCTACACTGTTCCTTTTGATAATGCTCATGTATTGTCTTGGAATGGCAATATTTCCGCAGATCGCAAAACCTGAAGCATTGCTTAAGGATTCTGTTACATCCATTGCTGCGATGATTTATATCGCTTTTCCGATGTATTGTCTTTGCGCGATCGCTTTGTTCTTCGAGCACGGATGGCTTTACCTTATAGTCGGTCTTTTTGCTTCATGGGTATCTGATACCTGTGCATACTTCACGGGAGTTCTTTTTGGAAAACATAAGATCGTTCCTCATATCAGTCCTAAGAAGACTTGGGAAGGATGTATTGGAGGAGCTTTCTTCTGTGGTGTTTTCCTGGCTCTTTATTTTGGTTTCATAGTTTATATGATCGACGATATTAAACTGGACAGAATACCATTCATGATCATTATGTTCCTTTTTGGACTCGTTATTTCTGCTATGTCTCAGATAGGAGACTGGCTTGCTTCTGCTATTAAGCGTTCAGTCGGTATTAAGGACTACGGTAAGTTCATGCCTGGTCACGGCGGTATGCTCGACAGATTTGACAGTGTATTCTTCACACTTCCTATCGCGCTTTGTATCGCTGTCTTAAGTCTATATATTTGATGGTGGTTTGATGAAAAAGATATCTATTTTGGGTTCTACCGGTTCTATCGGAACACAGACTTTAGAAGTCGTCAGAAACAGCGACGGCGAATTTGAAGTCGCAGGTTTGTGTTGCGGTAAAAACATCGAACTCCTTTTCGAGCAGGTCAAGGAATTCAGACCAAAAGTAATCGGAATCTCCGATGAAGAAAAGGCCAATGAATTTATTGACAGACTCAAGACTGAACTTCCGGACCTCGATGCGGAAGTTTATGTCGGAGAATCCGCCCCGACCGCAGTAGCTACCATCGATGACGTCCGGATCGTTGTCGGTGCAATGGTTGGTGTAAGCGGATTAAGACCTGTTATCGATGCAATAAACTGCGGTAAGGATATTGCGCTCGCGAACAAAGAGATTTGGTCGCAGGCGGTGATATCGTAATGCCGCTCGCTAAGGAGAAGGGCATCAAACTGTTGCCTGTAGACAGCGAACATTCGGCTATCTGGCAGTGCCTTTGGGGACAACCGGAGGGTAGTCTTGACAGGATCCTCATTACTGCATCCGGCGGACCTTTCAGAGGTTACACAAAGGATATGCTCAAGGATGTTACGCTCGAGAAAGCCCTCGCTCATCCGACATGGAAGATGGGAGGCAAAGTAACTATCGATTCTTCGACTATGATGAACAAAGGACTTGAGATCATTGAGGCAAGTCATCTGTTCTCTATCGGGGTAGATAATATCGATGTTGTTGTTCATCCGCAGAGCATCATTCATTCAATGATCAGGCTCAAAGACGGTTCGGTATTGGCTCAGATGGGCAAACCGAATATGATGATGCCCATTGAAGTCGCACTTTATTATCCGAGGAGAGGTCCCGGATTCATGGAGAAGTTCGATCCGTTTGCGCAAGGAGCGAATACTCTTAATTTTGAAAAGTGTGACACCAAAGTCTTCGGACTTTTGGACCTCGCTTATTATGCGGGAAGGAAGAAGGGACTTATGCCTTCTGTCATGAATGGTGCAAATGAAGTTGCCGTCAATGCATTTTTGAACGGCAAGATCGGATACCTTGATATTGAGAGGATAGTATCAGGTGTCATGAATGAATATGAGAAAACTAATGTCTCGTTCAAAGCAGGATCTTTGGATGATGTCTTGAACGCGGACAAAGAAGCAAGAATGATTGCTTCCAGAATAATGGAAACAGAGGATTAAAATGTCAGTCTTTATCAGCATAATTACTGTATTACTTGTGCTTGGAATCTTGTCTGCAGCTCACGAGTTGGGACATTTTTTTGTTGCCAAATTAATGAAAGTTAAGGCCTATGAAGTATCTATCTTTGTAGGACCGGCTCTCTTTAAATGGAGAAAGAACAATGTGGATTATTCCATAAGATGTATTCCTATCGGTGCATATGTAAGGTTCAATGAAGTTGATAATGAAGGCAAGCCTATTGAGAGTGATGATCCGACATTGCTTTTGAATCAGCCGCGTTGGAAAAGACTTATCATCGCTCTTGCAGGACCGTTTGTAAACCTCATATTGGGTATTCTCATCTTTATAGTGTTCTTCTGCGCTACCGGTTACACATCTTTGGATCTTGGTGCTACTGATCCCGGAACGCAGCTTTATGAGCAGCATTATGAAGTTGGAGATACCGTCGTCGCTCTTAACGGAAAAAGAGTATTTACTTATGATGAACTCTACATTTCCTTCAACTTCATTAATGATGTTGATCCTGTAGAACTTACACTTAAGTCTAAAGAGACAGGTGAGAAGTACAATATTACTTTGACTCCTGTTATCAAGAGACAGACTATGCTCGGTATAAACAGATTGAAGGATTTGGATCCTGATACCGGAGGATGGGTCATAGCCGCCAACTGGAATGAGAAATCCGATCTTCTCCAGGAAGGTGATATTCTCGTTTCTATCGACGGCAGACCGATGGATGATAATATTTCCGAGTACGTATCTTCCAAATCCGAGAATGATACTGTTGCTATCGAGTATATAAGAGACGGTCAGAAGATGACCGGTGAAGTTCCTTTATTTGCATATGATCATACTAATTACAGAGGTATTATCTTGCAGGAACACAGTGTCAGAAGTGTCGGTGAGTTCTTCGGTGCAGTTGGAAATGCAGTTAAGATGCCTGTTTCCATTTTAAGATTGACAGGACTTGTTATCTCTAATGCCATTGGCGGCAAAGTAGAGATATACAATGTTATATCAGGACCTGTAGGTGTTGTTAACGTAGTTGACACCGTGGTCGCAAATGAGAACGTTAATACCGGTCTTAAGGTAAGCACTCTCGTAATGCTCGCAGGAATGATCTCCGTCGCACTTACGATCTCCAACATGCTTCCATTGCCTGGTCTTGACGGTGCTCAGGTCATTATACTTATTGTAGAAATGGTCATTGGCAGAAAGCTGCCGCAGAAAGCCGAGAATGCAATTACGATTATCGGTTTCTTTGTCCTTCTGGGACTGGTTTTGTTGGCGTTTGCATCAGATATAGCGAAGATCGTATTTGAGGGTTGGTAATATGGATAACTATTACGGTAGAAAAGGTACGAGAGTAATCAATGTCGGAGGTCTTAAGATCGGCGGTGATAATCCGATTGCTGTTCAGTCTATGAACAACACGAAGACTTCAGATGTGGAAGCGACCCTAAAGCAGATCAATGATCTATATGAAGCAGGCTGCGATCTCACAAGAGTTGCGATACCTGATATGGCTGCAGCAGAGGCTCTTAAGGAGATCACAAAAAGATCTCCGATACCTGTTGTCGCAGATATTCATTTTGACTACAGATTGGCTCTTGAAGCAGTCAAGAACGGAGCAGCTAAGATAAGGATCAATCCGGGTAACATCGGAGGCAGTGAGAATGTATTCAAAGTTGCATCAGCTTGTAAGGAGAGAAATATCCCTATAAGAGTCGGTGTTAACTCTGGTTCGATAGAGAAACGTCTGTTGGAAAAGTACGGAAAGGTATGCCCCGAAGCCATGACAGAGAGTGCTTTGGGTGCTGTTAAGCTCCTTGAGGATGTTGATTTTGATGATATCATCATCAGCATAAAATCCTCCAGCCCGAGACTTACCATAGAGACATATAAGATGCTTTCGGGCATGACTGATTATCCTTTGCACGTTGGTGTAACGGAAGCAGGTACAGTTCGTGAAGGCATTATAAAGTCCGCTGTCGGAATCGGTTCTTTGTTATCGTCCGGAATAGGTGATACTATCAGAGTTTCACTTACAGGTGATCCTGTAGATGAGGTTCTTGCAGGTATCGGTATCCTTAAGGCTCTTGATCTTCGAAAAGGCGGGATAACTTTTGTTTCATGTCCTACATGCGGAAGAACAAGAGTTCCGTTGATAGAGCTAGCGTCAGAGATCGAGAAACGCATCTGTAAGCTTCCTTATGATCTGAAGGTAGCTGTCATGGGCTGCGTAGTAAACGGCCCGGGTGAAGCAAAAGATGCTGACATAGGATTAGCCGGAGGGATAGATGAATTCATCCTTTTCGAGAAGGGTGAGACCATAAGACGCATCAAGGCTGAAAATGCGGTGGATGAGTTTGTAGAAGAAGTGATTAAATTGGGAGAAAAGAATAATGTCAGGTAAATTGACGGACCTGTTCGATTTCCTTGAGCCTGAGGAAAAAGAACAGTTATGTTTTTTGAATATTGAAAAAATAAACCTTAACAAGAAAATTTCACGACTTGATATCTATTTGTCCGGTGGTGAATTTTTATCTGAGGAGAATTTGCTCGCACTTGCCGAATACAAGGCTAAGGCTGAGTTTGACTGTGACGTAAAGTTCATTTTCCAGGGCTTTACGGACATGGGCTATGCGATGAAGTGCCTTTCGGATCTTATCGTAAGCGAGCTTTCTCTCGAAAACTATGAGTATTGCCAGATCTCAAGATCATCGAGATTTTCCATAACTGATAACAAGCTCTTGATCGAATCCGATTCGATGAACAAAGAGTTGTCGGATATGCTCCTTAATTCATACGGAAGAACATTTATCGATATCTTCGAGTCTCATACGGGAATGAGACCGGAGGCCTTTTCCTATGAGTTCGTAGATGAGATCGAGACTGCATATTTCACATCAGACATCGCGTCTGATGACCTTGAGACTTATGATACGCCTCAGGAAGTTCCTGAAGGATATCGGGAGCCTGAAGAAAAGAAGAAAAAGACTGAAGAGAAAGATGAAAAAGTATCTTCAGCAGACAAGAATTCATGGGCGTATAAGGCAAAAGAACAAAAGAAGCTCATGAAGGAAAACGAAGGCGATAAGAAGAACTTCCGTAAAGCAAATGCGGAGTCTTTGTTTGGTCGCGTTAAGAAGGATGTTCCGTTCTATGCCATCAAGGATATCGATGTAAGTGAACGTGAAGTAAACTTCGAAGGAAGGATCAAGCTCGATGAAGACGGATTAAGACTTGCCAAGAGCGGCAAGTGTGTAATCGCGAACTTCAAGGTTTTCGATGAGACGGGCGGAGTAGGCTGCGTCATGTTCGTTAAGCCTGAGGAAGCAGATGCTTTTGAAAAGAAGTTTGAAAAGGGCGGATACGCTGGATTCCAGGGAGAACCTACCGATAACAGAGGTGAGTTCGGAATTAAGGTATCGGGTATTTTCGAGAGAGAAAAGCCGAAGCCTCGTATGGAGAACTGCGAATACAAGCGTGTTGAGCTTCATGCCCACACGAAGATGAGTGCACAGGATGCAACCATTGTTCCTGCCGATCTTATGAAAACAGCAGCAAGGTTCGGACATAAGGCTTGTGCCGTAACAGATCACGGTGTTGTTCAGGCATTCCCTGAAGTGTTTAATACTGCAAAGAAACTCACGGTAGGTGACTCCGATGAGAAGTTTAAGCCTATCCTTGGTGATGAGGGTTACGTAGTTGATGACGGACCTACGATCTGCTATAACCTTCCATTCGAAAAGCCTGAGAGATCTGCGATCGGCTATATAGTTTCCGTTGCCGTTAAGACTACGGGAGATGATTGTTGTACTGATACGATGCAGGAGATATGTCTTCGTAAGTACCATCTTAAGGGATATGTTTCTCCAAGGCCGTATAGAGAGGGAGAAGATCCTGAAGCTGCACGTGAATTCTCTGAAAAAGATATCGACAGATCTCTTTGGCAAGAGGGTGAATATGAGGACTTTTCCATTGCCCCTGAAAAGGCAAGAGGTTATGTAAAAGAGGACTATGACGAAAAGTTCTGGTCTACGATCAAAAACAGTGATGATATTGATTCAATGACGCTCGGAAATACGGGAACAGATGACCCTGTCATTCCTGACGGTATTGAGTATGAATTCGTTTCTGAGTACAGAACTCTCTTTACGGGTGATGTATGGCATGGCCCGGGAAATGAGCCTGTAGATTCATACTTTAAAGCAGGTGAGATAGTTGAGTTTATCGGAGACGGTTACCTTTGCGGTAATGACGTCTTTAAGACTATGGGATTTCTGCGTAAAGCAGGATATGCGATCAATATCGAGGAACATCTGTACTACAGACATAAGTTCCTTCAGCCTGTTGTAAGTGTCTATGATATAAGGCTTCACTGCGGTAAGGAATTATATAAGGAATATCCTGATCTTGAGACTGAATGTAAAGAAGTAGCTCAGGAGATCATCGACTATATTAAGGTGACAGGAACAGTTGATCCTTATGAGATCAATGATAAGGTCGGTCATTATCCTTTAAGTCAGATAAAGAGTAAAGAGAACAGGGCGTTTCATATTATCTATCTTACAAGGAACAATATGGGTCTTTATAACCTCTACAGACTTGTATCTGAAGCTAATGTTCACTATTTTTATCGTCGCCCGAGAACCCCGAGAAGCCTTCTAAAGTATTTCTCATCAGGTCTTATTATCGGAGGCGCATGCGAGCAGGGTGAGATCTACAGAGCGATCCTTAACAAGTACAGAGAACTCAATAAAGATTACAGGGGTACATTTGAATTTCTGAAAAATGATCCGAAGTTTGGTGAGATGATCAAGCTTTATGATTATTTCGAGATTCAGCCTTTGACAAACAACATGTTCTTGACCAGAGAAGATACTGAGCCAAGATTAGATAAGAATGATGTTCTTAACATAAACAAACTTATCGTAGAACTCGCAGATAGCTATGGATACCCGTGTTGTGCAACGTGTGACGCTCACTTTCTCAATAAGGAAGACGGAAAATATCGTATGTATCTTCTTATGTCCATGGGATATGCTGATGCAACTGAACAGCCTGATCTATACTTCAGGACCACAGAAGAGATGCTTGAAGAATTCTCTTATCTCGGAGAAGAAAAAGCGATCGAAGTCGTCTGCACAAACACATGTAAATTCGCTGATATGTGCGAGGATGGGATCAAGCCGTTCCCGGATGGCTCTTATCCGCCTATCATTGCGACTGCTGCATCTGATGTTCAGGATCTTACATGGACAAAAGCAAACAGGATGTACAGACATAACGGTGTCCTAAATGAATTTGTTAAGGAGAGGCTTGAGAAAGAGCTTAAGTCCATTATCGGTAACGGTTATGCGATCATGTACTATATCGCTTACCGTCTGGTTAAGCAGTCAAATAACGACGGATATATCGTAGGTTCAAGAGGATCTGTCGGATCATCTCTCGTTGCTACGATGTGCGGAATATCGGAGGTCAATCCGCTTCCGCCTCATCACAGATGTCCGAAGTGTAATTTTGTTGAATTCAACAACACCGGTGAATACGGTTCGGGATTTGATCTTCCTAAGAAGAACTGTCCTCACTGTGATGTTGAGATGATATGCGACGGTCAGGATATCCCGTTTGAGACGTTCCTTGGATTCTATGGAGATAAGGCACCTGATATAGATCTTAACTTCAGTAGTGAATATCAGCCTAGAGCACATAAGTACGTTGAGTATCTGTTTGGTAAGACTCATACTTTCAGAGCGGGAACGATCAGTGGTTACGCTGATAAGAACGCTGAAGGTGTTGCAAGAAAAGCAGCTGAAGATCTTGGTATAACATATACAAGAGCACAACTGGAGTATATGTCACAAGGTATCATTGATGTTAAGAGAACCACTGGTCAGCATCCGGGCGGTATCGTCGTTATTCCTCAGGAACAGGATATCTATGAGTTTACTCCTATCCAGTATCCTGCTGATAAAGAAGAAAGTTCTATAACGACACACTTTGACTTTAACTCTTTGCATGATACGATCTTGAAACTCGATATTCTTGGTCATGCAGATCCTACGGTACTTCGTATGCTTCAGGTTTTGACGGATATCGATGTAACCACTATCCCGATACCTGATCCGAAGGTAATGAGCCTTCTTGAATCAACGGATGCGCTTGGATTTGATGTATCTGAAACTGATGCCGGATCAGCTACGCTTGGTCTTTCGGAGCTTGGTACGAACATGGCCCGTGGAATGATCAAAGAAGCTGCTCCGAGAAGATTCTACGATCTTGTTCAGCTCATGGGTCTTTCACACGGTACTGACGTATGGAGCGGTAATGCACAGGATCTTATAAGAGACGGTATCTGTGACCTTAATTCCGTTATCGGATGTCGTGACTCTATCATGACTACACTTATTTATTGGGGACTTCCTAATAAGGATGCTTTCGACATTATGGAGAATGTTCGTAAGGGTAGAGTTGCTAAGGGTGCGGTTGCCGAGAAGTGGGAAAAATGGAAGCAGATGATGAAGGATAATAATGTGCCTGACTGGTACATCGGTTCTTGTGAAAAGATCAAGTACATGTTCCCGAAGGCTCACGCTGCTGCTTATTGTATTTCTACTTTGCGTGTTGCGTGGTTCAAGGTTTATTACCCTGAAGAGTATTACTGCGCATTCTTCTCGATACGTGGTGAAGAATTCGATGCAGAGACGATGTGTCTTGATAAGAACGTACTTGTTGAGAGACGTAAGTTCCTTGCTGAAGAAATGCACAGAGATCCGAACCCGAAGATAAAGAGTGAGTTCTATCTTTGTGAGATAGTTGAAGAAATGTATGCCCGTGGTATTACATTTGCGCCTATCGATCTTGAGAAGTCAGATGCCACCAAGTTTGTTAAGGTCGAGAAGGGAGTTATAAGACCTCCTCTTGATGTTATCGATACTATTTCTGAGAGTATGGCAACGCGTATCGTAAATGCCAGGAATGAAGCTCCGTTTAAAAACAGAGAAGATCTTAAGAACAGAAGCGGTATCGGTGATTCTGCGATCAATAAACTTGCTGATTACGGATTGTTGGAAGGAATGCCGGAGTCTGCTCAGGTAAGTCTTTTTGATCTGATGTGATATTGGAGGTATGAATGCTTCTAGCTGAGGTAATTTTGCGTAACAGCGTAGATAATACGGATCTTATCTATACATATAAGATCCCTGATGATCTCGCGGGCAAGATCTCTGCCGGAATGCTCGTCGATGTTCCGTTTGGAATGCATAACGGAACACGTGACGCTCTTGTATTGTCAGTCAAAGACGGAGAGTATGAAGGTAAGTTCAGACTTAAATCCATTAAGAGCATTAAAGATCCGCTTCCTGTAATGAAACCGGATCAGATAGCTTTGATCGATTATATTCAGAAACGTTATGTCTGCCGCAAAGGCGATGCTCTCTCTTTGATGGTACCGTCTGTTGTGGCAGAACATAAAAATCCGCAGGTAAGATGTGTTGAACTTACTGATGAGCAGAAGGCCAGAGAACTTTTGGCTGCTAATAAGATAAAGAGCATAAACCAGATAAGGATACTCGAATCCCTTTTCGAGAAAAGTCCGGTACAGGCTCAGGAGATTCTCGTTGTTACGTCTTCTTCCAATGCCAATCTTTATGCACTTGTTGATAAAGGACTTATCCGTATCTTCAAGGAAGAAGATACGACAGAAAGTGTTGATGAGAAGGCTGAATATGTAAGAGGTCCTGTGCATGAGCTTAATGTTGAACAGCAGTATGCCGTAAACAGGATCTGCGAAGAAAGGAAGAATCATAAAGTATTTCTTCTTCACGGAATCACGGGTTCAGGTAAGACGGAAGTGTTCCTTAAGTGTGCGGAAAGCTATCTCGAGAAAGGACACAGTGTTCTTTATCTTGTTCCTGAGATATCTCTTACTCCGCAGACTATAAGATGGATCACCGGAAGATTTAACAGGGAAGTAGCCGTGCTACACAGCAGGCTCACGTCCAAGGAAAGATATGAGCAGTGGGATAAGATAAGAAAGGGAGAAGCAAAGATAATCGTTGCTGCAAGAAGCGGCGTATTTGCTCCTATAGAAGGTCTTAAGCTGATCATTATTGATGAGGAACATGATTCTTCATATAAGTCGGATAAACATCCTAAGTATAGTGCCAGGGATATAGCGATCGCTCGCGCAAAGTTAACGGGTGCTACTGTTGTTCTGGGATCTGCGACTCCGTCTATCGAGACTTACTATGCGGCTAAGAATGATTACTATGAGCTTTTGAAACTGACAAAGAGAGCTAATCCTAATGCGCATCTTCCGAAGGTAACGATCGTAGATATGAAAGAGCAGATAAAGCAGGGAGCGGGAAGCTTTTTCTCGATACCGCTTAAGAATAAGATGCTCAAAGCTTTGGATGAGGATAAACAGATTATACTGTTTCTTAACAGAAGAGGTTATTCGAGAACACTTATCTGTAAGGATTGCGGTGAGCCTTTGAACTGTCCTTCATGTTCTGTCGGCATGACTCTTCATACGAACAGGCACAGCAATGAAAAGCTTCTGATATGCCATTACTGCGGATATGCGATCCCTGTGTCGGAGGCAAAGTGTAATGCCTGCGGAAGCAAGGAACTTGATTCCATAGGTTTTGGTACGCAGCAGCTGGAGGAGCAGGTTAAGACTACTTTCCCGGGTGTCTCGGTCCTTCGTATGGATCAGGATTCGACGGCGGGGATCGGAGCTCATGAGAAGATATTAAGTGCTTTTCGAGAGAAGAAAGCATCGATACTTATAGGAACGCAGATGATTGCGAAGGGACATGATTTTCCTGAGGTTACCGTAGTAGGAATACTCGATACGGATATCATCGCGGCAAGCCCTGACTACAGAGGTTCAGAGAGGGCTTTCCAGCTCATTACCCAGGCATCAGGAAGAGCCGGAAGAGACAACGATCCGGGTGAGGTCTTCATACAGACATATAAGCCTGATAATCCGCTTATCATGTACGCGGCATGCCAAGACTATGACAGTTTCTTTGATGCACAGCTCGAGTACAGACAGGCGATGAATCTGCCGCCGTTTAAGGCATCCGGAGAGATCATGATCCAGTCATCTGATGAAGATGAACTAATGAGAATATCCGATGACCTAGCGAAATACTTGAGAGATTACTTAAGTTATCAGAGCAAGGACTTCGGTTTTGAACTATACGGACCGATACCTTCTGCGATATATGAGCTTCGCGGAAACTACAGAAATGTTTTCAATATAAAGGCAAAGAATAAATCTTCGCTCAATGCGGTGTTTAAACAGGTTTTCGAAGATTTTGATTATACAAAATATCCAATCTCTGTTGACTCCGATAAATGATGAAAGATATAAAAAGACTCCTTATGAACTAAGTCGTAAGGAGTCTATTTTATGGAATGAGTGTAATAGATCAGATCAATCCGAGATCATCAGCGAGTTCCTCGTTGATGGAATTAGCCCAGTCAACAGGATTCATATCGTTGATAGTCTCAAGTCTCGAGCATCCGTCGAAGCATGCATATGCGTTACAATCTCCGTCTTCGTCATACCATTGGATATCTCCTAAAATGGTAACGGATGTAAGATACTGACATTCACTGAATGAGTTACCATCGATCAATGTTACGCTTGCAGGGATGACTACACTTGATAAAGCTGTCTCGCCGAAAGCATCATCACCGATAGTTGTAACTGTTTCAGGAATTGTGATGCTTGGAAGTGTTGTGCATTTGTAGAATGCGCTTGCGTCGATCTCCTTAAGTGTACTTGGAAGAGTAACACTTGTGAGAGCCTTGCAGTACTGATATGTTCCGATGTGCTCAACACTGTCCGGAAGGGTTACTGTTGTAAGATTATCGTTCTGATCGAAAGCACCTTCGTGGATATCAACAACTCCGTTCGGAATAACAAGTTCTGTGATCTCAGTATCTGAAAAAGCATTTACACCGATGGTCTTAGTTCCTTCGTGAAGTTCGATCGAAGTGAGAGATGAATCCCAGAAGGCAAAGTCACTGATCGTTTCAACGCTTCCAGGAATGGAGATTGATGTAAGCTTTGAACCGTAGAATGCATATTCGCCGATCTCTGTAAGGCTTTCAGGCAATTCGATGGATGTGATATTGGAATAATAGAATGCTTTCTTTCCGATCTTTATAACACCTTCAGGGATATTGATGCTTGTTATGGAAGCACAGAAAGCATTGTCATTGATGATCTGAATTGTGTCAGGCAAAACTACAGTATTAAGTTCTGCATACTGGAAAGCGTCTTCACCGATCTCTGTAACAGTATCACCGTCAGGAGTTGTAGGCGGGATAACAAGATCTTTGTCTGTACAGTCGCCAATGCCTGCAACTACAGCATTACCGTTTCCGAGTGAGATGAACAAAAGACCTTCGGAAAACTCTGATTTTACAGCAGATGCTTCAGTTTCGGATGGCTCAGCATCGGAATCAGAAGCTTCAGTTTCTTTGGATGCTTCTGTTTCTTTTGAAGCATCTGTCTCTTCAGTAACGTTACCTTCGTACTTCTCGAGTTTTTCTTTGAGTTCGTCGTTTTCCTCTTCGAGTTCTTCGATCTCTTTTTTGAGTTTTTCAACTTCCTTTTTATCGGAACATGAGGAAACAGCAGGGAGCATGGCTCCAACGCAGACAATCAAAACGATCGCCTTGCGGATAGATTTGTTTTTCATATGATTCTCCTATTCAATTAACATCTCTTCAAAACCAACGCAGATTATAGCACAACGGGTATGAGAAGCAAGATTTTTTTAGATATGAAACGATAATTGTCGATGAATCCATATATTATAATATTGTCTGTTTTCATTGTGGTATAATACATTGTCAGATTAATGAATGAGGTTTTATAACATGGCATTGAGAAATATAGTTTTAGAGAATGAAGAACTTATACGTAAAAAGAGCAGACCTGTAGATGAGATCACACCAAGGATCCTTACATTGCTCGATGATATGGCTGATACGATGTACTACGAGAACAGAGGTATCGGTATAGCTGCTCCTCAGGTAGGTGTTTTAAGACGTGTATTTATCGTTGATGTAGGTGATGATCACGGTCTTATCGAGTTTATCAATCCTGAGATCACAAGAAGAGAAGGAACTCAGGTTTATACCGAAGGTTGCCTTTCTTGCCCTGGTAAGAACGCAGAGGTCGAAAGACCTGCTGAGATAACAGTTAAGGCTCTCGACAGAAACGGCAAAGAGTTTACTCTTGATGCTGACGGTCTTTTGGCTGTTTGTATCTGTCACGAATATGATCATCTCGACGGAATCCTTTTTATTGATAAGGCAATAAACGGCGAGATCTATGAAGTGGAGTCCGATTCATGAGTGATCTGAAAATCTGTTTTATGGGTACACCTGACTTTGCCAGAACTGTTTTGGAATCACTGGTAAACGAAGGATATAAGGTAGTTCTTTGTTGCTGCCAGCCTGATAAGCCTGTTGGCCGTAAGAAGATAATCACAGCCCCTCCGGTTAAAGTTTTCGCGCAGGAGAAGGGAATAGATGTATTCCAGCCTGATTCGATGAGAACTGATGAGGCTTATGAGACGATCTCAAGATATGAGCCTGATCTTATCATCACTGCGGCATACGGCAAGATCCTTCCTTCAAAGATCCTTAATATCCCTACGATGGGATGCGTTAACGTTCATGCTTCGCTCCTTCCTAAGTACAGGGGAGCAGCTCCTGTTCAGTATGCGATCATGAACGGTGATACGGTTACCGGTGTAACCATCATGGAGATGGACGAAGGTATGGATACAGGCGCCATGATCGACAAGGTTGAGGTAGCCATAAGAAAAGACGTTGATACGGAGACTTTGATGAGTGAACTCGCTGTTGAGGGAAGTAAGCTTCTTATCGATACTCTTCCGAAGTATCTTAGCGGCGAGATCCTCGCTCATGCACAGAATAACGATGAAGCAACTGTATGCGGTCAGATAAAGCCGGATCAGGGCGTTATCGATTGGAACTGGAGTGCTCAGAAGATCCACGATATGGTAAGAGCTCTTACTAACTGGCCGGGTGCTTCTACGATACTTGACGGCAACAAGCTCAAGATATATAAGACTCACGTTGCGGAATTTGAAGATACTGACCTTAAGCCGGGCCAGATAGCCAAAGCTCATAAGAAAGATCTCTTCGTTAAATGCGGCGAAGGTTACCTTGCGATCGACGAGCTTCAGACAGCAGGCGGCAAACGCCTTCAGGCTATCGACTGTGCTCATAATTTCAAGGTCGGAACTATGCTCGGTGAAGGTGTATGATCTCAGATCGCGAGATTGCATATGAGATGCTCTATGATGTCTTCGAGAAAGAAGGCTTCAGTAATCTCGTCCTCAAGGACTATGAGACTACCGGGTTCGTGTCTGCCATGTTTTACGGCACGATCTTAAGATCCGTGACAATTGATTTTATACTCAAGCACATAGCTAAGAGCGATGTGAATGACATGGATCCCATAACAAGGACCATCGTCCGAATGGGTGCCTGGCAGGTCCTTTTCTCTGACAAGGTGCCGTCATTTGCCGCGTGCAATACATCAGTCGAACTTTGCAAAAAATATAGGCCTCAGAGCAGTTCTTTTGTTAATGCTATTCTTCGAAAACTCTCGTCCGCTGATATCGACATAGATTCTTTTAAGCCAGAGATCCGTACTTCACTTAAAAGCGAGATCTTCGGCATCCTCAAAAAAAGCTACGGCAAAGAAAAAGCCTTAAGTATCGGAGAGGCTCTTCTTGAAAGACCTAATATCGCTATCCGTCCCAACAGACTTAAGACTGATAAAGAGAAACTCAAAAAACTTCTCATAAAAGAAGGTGCAATTATCTCGGATTCCGCATTGATCCCTGATGCTCTCTTGATCGAAGGAACAAATATCGAGGATCTTCAAAGTTTTAAGGACGGATTGTTTTTTGTCCAGAATGAAGCAGCGCAGCTCGCATCAATTGTTGCAGCTCCTTCTGAGGATACGGATATCCTTGACTGCTGTGCGGCCCCGGGCGGAAAGAGTACGCATCTTGCCGAACTTACAAATGACAGATCAAGGATCCTTTCTCTTGATATCAACGAGAGCAGATTAAAGCTCATCGATGATAATTCCAAGCGTCTCGGCATAAACTCCGTAAAGACAATGTGTGCTGACAGTACTGATCTGAAGGCATCTCTGGGCGAAATGAATTTTGATCTTGTTCTTTGTGATGTGCCTTGCAGCGGACTTGGACTTATGGCTCGTAAACCTGACATCAGGCTTACTATCTCGTATGACAGGATAGAGGAACTTTTGCCTCGTCAGAAGACTATCCTTAAGAATGCTTCTGAATATGTAAGACCCGGAGGAGTCCTCGTCTACAGCACATGTACGATGAATAAGGCTGAAAATGAAGAAACGATACAAGATTTTCTCGCTAAAAGCCCCGATTTTGTGCCATGTGATATAACTGATATATTGCCTTCGTCTCTTATAATGGATGAAGAAAGAAAAGGATCTTGCAGGAACGGTATGCTTACACTGTTTCCGGATACTGACGGATGCGACGGTTTCTTTATCTGCAAGATGGAAAGGAGAGCCTGATGGATAAAAGATTTTGTCTTGATCTTAATCTTAACGAGATCAAGGATTGGTGTTCTGAAAAGTCATTTCCGTCATATCGCGCTGATCAGCTTTTTAAGTGGCTCTCCACGGGAGTCATCTGTCTTGATGACATGACCAATATCCCTAAGGATATGCGCGCTTCCTTAAGTGAAGATTTCATTTTCGATGAGGGAATGAAGATAGAACATGAATTTGTATCTCAGATAGACGGTACGGTAAAGCTTGTATTCAGGATGTATGACGGTCACATCATCGAGACCGTTATCATGAGATATAAGCAGGGATTATCCATCTGCATATCTTCACAGGCAGGCTGCAAGATGGGATGTACATTCTGTGCTTCGGCTCATGCAGGATTCGGAAGAAACCTAACTGGCGGTGAGATGCTCGGTCAGGTCCTTCTTTCTCAGAAGAGAATGAACGAGAGGATCAGAAGTGTTGTTGTCATGGGAATAGGAGAGCCTTTTGATAATTACGATAATCTGATGCGTTTTATCGAGTTTGTTACCTGTGAAGAGGGTAACAATTTGGGTTCCAGACATATAACGGTCTCAACATGCGGTCTTGTTCCTAAGATGAAGGAGTTTACCGCTTTGAAGTCGCAGGTTAATCTGTCGGTTTCTTTGCACGCGCCTAACGACGAGCTTCGTAAACAGCTCATGCCGATCGCGAACAAGTATAGTCTTGATGAACTTATCAAGGCTTGTGATGAATATATCAAAGCGACAAACAGAAGGATAACTTTTGAGTATTCGCTTTTTGACGGCGTTAATGACGGACCTGAATCAGCCCGTGAACTATATAGACTTTTAAGAGGCCTTCATTGCCACGTTAACCTTATCGCGGCCAATGAATTTCCGGGAAGTCCATATAAGAGAAGCCGTAAGGAACATATTGAGGCATTCAGATCGTCTCTAGAACGATACAAGATCAATGCTACCTTAAGAAGAGAGATGGGAACAGACATCATGGCTGCCTGCGGACAGCTTCGAAGAGGACTGGAACAATGAAGTACTTTGCGATCTCGGACAAAGGTCTCGTAAGAGACAATAACGAAGACAGCATCGCCTGCGAGAAGTTCGGCGATACTTTATGCATGGTCGTTGCAGACGGTCTCGGCGGACAGGAAAAAGGCGAGATCGCCAGCATGATTGCCGTAACGGGCATGATGGATATCCTTCGCGAAAACGAGGACAAACTCATAAGCTTTGATGAATCCGCCATAGTAGAGATCCTTGAGGGAAGTTACCAGAAGATCAACAGTAAGATCCTTCTTCGAGCATGCTACAACAAAGAATGCATCGGTATGTCCACGACTCTTACATGTGCGATCCTTAACGATAAACGTCTTATCATTTCCCACCTGGGCGACTGCCGTGCTTATCTTTTGCACGGATCAAAACTCGAAGTCCTGACACTTGACCACACATACGCTGCAGAGCTTATCAAGAGCAACGCTCCGGGCATCAGTGAGGATGAGTATAAGGCGGCCAGAAACATGCTTACCAAGTACCTCGGAGAAAACATTTTTATCACTCCGGATATTTACAGGTATAATGTAATGTATGGAGATTTGATCCTTCTTTGTTCAGACGGGCTTTATGCCTATATTGACGAGGATAAGATGAGATCTCTCTTGAGGATACATTCTGATCTTCAGAAGTGTGCCAAAAGCTTAATAGATGAAGTTTTTGAAAACGGGGCCAATGATAATGTGTCGCTTATCCTGGCACATAACAGACCCGATGATAAAAAGGAGTTTAAATCATTATGAACGAACAGGGACCAGAAGGCTTGTTGTTTGCAGGTAAGTATAAAATTACCAAGATGATCGGCAAGGGCGGAATGGCCAATGTCTATCTTGCTGTAGATATGTCAACGGGAACCAATGTCGCAGTAAAGATCTTAAAACCTGAATATTCAAACAACGACGAATTCATTAAACGATTCGATACTGAGGCTCGTGCTGTTTCATCATTGAATCACGCTAATATAGTTAAGGTCTACGGAGTAGGTCATGAGCATAACTACAGATATATCATCCAGGAGTATGTTCAGGGCATTACCGTAAAAGAACTCATTAATCAGAACGGTCACCTTGACTGGCGTGTGGCTGTACCGATCGCTATCCAGGTCGGAATGGCTGTCGAGCATGCCCACAGGAACGGCATAGTACATAGAGATATCAAGCCGCAGAATATCCTCATCAACAGAGAGAGGATCGCAAAGATCACCGACTTCGGTATCGCTCGTGCGGCTACTTCAAATACGATCACAATGAACTCCGGCGGAGCTTTGGGATCGGTTCATTATTTCTCGCCTGAACAGGCAAGAGGAGGTAATGTAGGACCCAGTTCCGATATCTACTCGATGGGTGTAATGCTTTTCGAGATGGTTACGGGAAGACTTCCTTTTGACGGCGATACTGATGTAGAGGTTGCCCTTAAGCATCTTCAGGATAAGCCGCCGGTCCCGTCCAGCCTTCAGTCAGGTATTCCTGCAGGTCTTGATTCCATTATCCTTAAGTGTATGCAGAAGAACCCGGAGAGACGTTATTCTTCAATGCGTCAGATGGTCGAGGAACTCGACGGTTTGATGGTTGATCCTAACGGTGTTTTCGGTGTCATTAATACTGATCCGGGTAAGCCTGCGGAAGAAGAGATCAATTCTTCTTTCAGACAGAACCCGAGCTACAATAAGATCGACGAATTTGAAAAGACCATTGAGAGCAGACGTAAGGCAAGGATAGTATCCGTTGTCCTTACATCTCTTATCGTGCTCCTTATCGTTGGTGTTCTTGTAGGTGGATCTGCACTTTTGGTAAGGTTGCTATCCGGTTTTACCAAGAACGAGAAAAAGGTCGAGTATGTTGTTGAAGACTACAAGGGAATGACCAAAGACGAAGTTGATGCAATATTGACCAAGAATAATATTCAACATGAATATAAATTGGTAATTGACGATTCATTGGCTGACGGTATCGTTATAGATCAGAGTATCGAGCCGGGAACAAAGATAGCATCGGGCTCTAATCTCAAGACTATTGTCCTTAGCATATCCCAAAAATCTGATTCCGTAGTCTTAGCTGACTATACGGGACTAAACTATAACGATGTTTGTACGACTCTTGAAGCTCAAGGACTTGTTCCGATGAAGATAAGCGAGATATCTACAGACGTTGATTCTGATATAGTCCTTCGTACAGATCCTGCTGAAGGAACAGCAGTAGCTAAGGGTAGTACGGTAATCGTTTATTATGCTGTAGAACCTACCAGCAGTACAGTTCCTAACATCGTAGGTATGAACGTATCAGAGGCTAAGAGTGCTATCGAAGAAGCAGGATTAACTGCGTCATTTGATGCTGCTCCTGAAGTATTTGATCTTCCTGAATCAGAGCAGATAGTTATCCAGATCAATCCTGAAGAAGGAACGACTGTACCTCATAACTCCACAGTCAAGGTATGGCTTGGTACTCAGGAAGAC
>JAGCGK010000054.1 GCA_017649645.1 Clostridiales bacterium
CATCAACTTGAAACGGAGTGAAATAAGATGTCACGAATTAATTGCTCGGTGCAGTTCTAATACTGACAGCAGGTTGTACCGAGGATAATTGATTAGTATATGTTGTCAGGAACTGCACCTTTCGGAAAAGAATTTTCGATAAAAGAAAGGAAAGCAGAAAATGAAACAAGATGAATTAATAAAGCTTTGGAAAGAAGAAGAGAAGATCGCCCACATCAAAGGCTGGGACTTCTCTCATTTGGACGGACGATTTGAAACCGATCAGGGTATCCCGTGGGACTACGAGGAACTGGTCCGCAAATACTTAAGACCCGACATGAGTCTTATGGACTATGACACGGGCGGAGGCGAAGTCCTCCTGTCATTCGGACATCCCTATGACAAGACTTCCGCGACTGAAGGTTATCCGCCGAACGTGGAACTTTGCAGGAAGACGTTGCTTCCTCTGGGGATCGATTTCAGGGAATGCAATGATGCATCAAGTCTTCCTTTTGATGATGAGTCCGTCGACATAATGACCAACAGGCACGGCGACTTTGATCCTGTGGAGATAAGAAGGATCCTTAAGCCCGGCGGATACTTTGTATCGCAGCAGGTCGGCGAGAGTAACGACCGCGATCTGGTGGAGATGGTCCTTCCTGATGCACCGCGGCCGTTCGAAGGTCAGGAACTTTACCTGGCGAGCAGGAAGAAGGCGTTCGAAGATGCGGGATTTGAGATCCTGGAGTCAGGTGAAGCATTCACGCCGATCAGGTTCTACGATGTAGGCGCATTCGTCTGGTTCGCGAGAGTCATCGAATGGGAGTTCATAGACTTCTCCGTCGACAGATGTCTCGACAAACTTTTGAAGCTTCAGGAGAAGATCGAGAAAGACGGTGTCATCGAAGGCAAGACCCACAGATACATGATCGTCGCTCAGAAGAAATAAATGATTACGGAACATCCGCTTCGGCGGATGTTTCTTATTCAAAGATAGGGGATGTGAGTTTTGTTCCGGAGCTTCCTGAACTTGAGAAATTTACCTACAACATGCACAGTCACAATGAAGTTGATATGGAGATCTTAAAAGATCATGTAAATTTCGATGAGTCATGGTTAAATGACTAGATCAACATATAAAAAAACAGCACCCTTACGAGTGCTGTTTGTGTTATTTGAATTAGCTTTAGGATCAGGCCTTCTTCTTGTTCGTGCCCCGTAAGATTCCGAGAACGATGAGCATCAGTACCAGCGTGATGCCTGCTTCAGGAAGCATGAATGTTCCGTTATAAGTGATCGAGTAGATCCACGGATTCATGTCGCCTGCATACTCTGCGTAGAAGATAACTCCCGAGAGGACTGAGCAACCGAATCGGCAGAAGAAACCGAGGATCGTCAGAAGGATCGCAGGTACGAACTTGATGTAAGCGAGCCTTTTGATCGTATTCTTCAAGTAGCGCTGCTCACCGCGTGGGCAGGCGAACGATACCACGCCGACAAGTCCGTATGCGAGGACATAGTCGAGAATAACCTGAAAAGGCGTCATCATGTATCCGGTGATAAACTGAAGGACACTGAATACGAGACATGCTCCGAATCCCCAAAGAGGGCCGAAGCACAGACAGAAGATAATGAGCGGCAACGTAGCGGCAGGCGTTACGGAACCTCCCATAGGCATCTCGAAGAGCTTGATCATAGACAGCACTTCGCTCAGCGCGATACATATACCGCCTGTTACGACAGCCATGATCTTGTCTCTTCTTGCTAATTGTTTTGGAACTTGATAATCAGACATTATTAACACTCCCTTCGTCGGCATTATCCGTCCAGGTTCAGCGGGTCGGCAGTCAACTGCCCTCTCAGCCGGTCTTCCAGCTCCCCGTTGTTAAGAACGACGTGATTATATATCAAATACTTCCGTTTGTCATTATCTTTTACTCACACATACTTCAGATATGTCCTTAGCATCTCGAAAATGACCTTAAGATTTCCCGAGAACAGCAGCGTATATTCCGCCACGAAAAAGTATCCGCACTCATCGCAAAGTCCCGGTATGTCGATGCACCTTCCGCAGGTGCTGATCTTGCCGTTCTCTATTACGACGCACTGTTTGCAAGGTGTCGGAAACTTGTTTTCGATGAGGTAAGGGAAGGCGGACTTAAGATTAAAGACCGGCGCGCCTTTCTTCATCTGATCTTTTATGACCTCACAGATCTCGCGCTTCTCATCAACGCTCAGTTTCAGTTCTCTTGTATCAGGATAAGGCGTGTGGAAATTGAACGACACGGCGCGCACGTTCTTCGTGTTTTTCGCGAGCTGGCATACGTCTGCCACAGCCTCCTTGTTAAACTTATTGATCGCCATGTAAAAGCAGATGTTGTCCGCCGTCGCATGACTTATGTTTTCCATTATCGTGTCGTAGGTATCGCCCCTGATGATATTGTGGCGTTCGCGGTCACCGTCGAGACTCAGGAGTATCAGGTCGGCCTCAGGAAGATCGATCTTAAATGTGCCGTTGGTAACGACGTTTACGATCATAAATCCCATCTGCTTTGCTTCGATGACCAGATCACGCAGGTTCTTGCCGCTGTCGTTCCACAGGAACGTCTCGCCGCCGCAGAAGAACAGGATCCTGATGCCCATATCGTAGAGAGTTTTCATCTCTTCTTTGACCTTCTCGTACGGCCTGATTACAGCTGTGATGTTATTAACTGAACAATGCTTGCAGTGGAGGTTGCACTTGTCAGTCACGATGACAGTTCCCAGGATCGGCTTCTCGGATTTGGTGAACAGAGTCTTTAGTCCGAACCTGGCAAAATACATAAATGACGACATTTTCATATGCATTCATCCTCTTTTATCAAAAGTGTAATTTTACACTATTTTAGCATAATGCTATCTTTCTGCAAGTGATTTTCCGGCGTTAATCTGAGATATCATTAATTCTTCCGCTATAGTAAAATGAAAGAAATCTAAGCTGAGGAGGATATAAACATGATCGATCAGAACAGTACCTATAAGCTCTCAAACGGGGTGGAGATCCCATGTATCGGATTCGGAATGTGGCAGACACCTGATAACGAAGTCGGTGTCAATTCGGTTCTTTCCGCTCTTAAGGCGGGTTACACACACATCGATACGGCTCAGGCATACCGCAATGAAGACTGCGTCGGTAAAGCCATTCAGCAAAGCGGTGTCAACCGTGACGATATCTTTATCACCACCAAGATCTGGAACGATTGCCACAGCTATGATCTGGTCATGAGTTCTTTTGCTGAATCACTTAAGAACATCAACACTTCATACGTTGATCTTCTCCTCATTCACTGGCCTAACCCGGCACCGTTCAGAGACCGCTGGCAGGAGGCTAATGCCGAGACCTGGAGGGCTATGGAAGACCTTTACAAAGAAGGTAAAGTCCGTGCTATCGGTATCAGTAATTTTCGAAAAAAACATATAGACGCATTATTGGAGACGGCCGAGATCAAACCTATGGTAAATCAGATCAGGCTCTGCCCTGGCGAGACTCAGGACGAGACAGTTGATTACTCTAGATCTCAGGGCATGATCCTTGAGGCATATAGTCCTCTCGGAACAGGCAAGATCTTTGACGTTCCTGAGATGAAGGTGCTCGCCGAAAAGTACGGCAAGAGCATTGCTCAGATCTGTGTAAGATGGAGCCTTCAGCGCGGTTATCTTCCGCTTCCTAAGTCAGTTACTCCGTCAAGGATCGAAGAGAATCTGAAGGTGTTTGACTTTGAACTTGAAGAGTCAGATGTAGCTCTTATCGCAGGCTTAACAGGCTGCGTCGGACTTTCAGAAGATCCTGATACGATGCCGTTCTGATAACTGAAAAGATATGAGAGGAAGCAGCTCTTCACGGGCTGCTTTTCTATACCTGATTTTTGCTGATTTTGTATCCGGTATAAATGCTATTATCATGGGCTCTTAGAAGCGTGATAGTCTAAAACGGATGAATGAGATCGAGAGTCTTGCCACAAAAATACATTTTTCGCGAATACTGTAACACTTCTCCTTTTTTCTCGTCTGTAATTATATACAAATGAGAGGGGAAGACTTATGAAAAAGGCATGCATTGTTATTACTACGTTGACATATATCCTGATTTTGGCTTCATTAGTGTTTGTTGGAAGCATGGTTTCGAGAAGCTATGAAGTCCGTACTATGCTTAGAACGAAATATATGATCCCGGCCTCATTCGCTGATGATTCATATACTTCGGCAATGAGAGCGAGGTACGGAGAAACACCACCACAAAATATTTATATAGCAGACATCAGGGGAGACAAATGTATCATAATATATAACTATGCTGATTCAACTAATGGCTTAATAGGTGATCCTTCTCTTTATTCAGGTGTATTATCCTTCGCAGATAATGTTCCGCTTTCTTCTTTGTCATACGACGAAGTTAAAGTCGAAAATGCCAGGAAAAAGAATAACAATTTCCAACTTGATGAATATCATCACGATTGTGTTTTGGTCTTTCACGGTTTTCATGATTATACGAGATATTACTATTCGGACTCCTCCAATGGTTATCCCGGTGCCAGTATACTCGGCAAGCATAAGTACACCACCAATAATTTCTTTTTCAAGGAACTATTGGTGTTTTTGGGAGTCAACGTAATTTTCTTCGGTATCGCAGCCTATCTGTCCTCTCGAAAAAGATCAGCGACTGTTCCGTACGTTATACTTACGGTTATAAACGGTATTTTGTTCCTTGTCCCGTTTATTCATGCATTTCGTGCTTAATTATCTCTCCTGCGCCTGATCTGATACGCCATGTTATAATAAAGACGTTACTTCATTCGCCTCGCTTGATCTTGGAGGGTATTGTTATGGATCGAGTAAAGTCTTTTGGTAGGATAAAGTTTCCCGTTATTTGCGCGCTTATAATCATGTTAATGCTTAGTGTGGTCGGTTGTCCGGATTATCTGGAATCTGACGCCGTTCTTGAAGGTAATATCAAGTTTTGCCCCAAGAAAGACGATTCAGCGCAGGCTGTAGTTTACTCAGTAGTCTGGGACGGTAACACTGATAACACTGTTTTC
>JAGCGK010000002.1 GCA_017649645.1 Clostridiales bacterium
ATACTTCAATGTTGTGCCGTTCTTCTCAAGGATAATTGCTGAATCACCCTTAACGATCTGCTCCTCAGCAAAGTAAACCGCTTCTCCCTTTGCATCTGTACCTGTGAGTGTAAGAGTTGCTCCAAGGAGTTCATCTCCGCTATCTGTATCAACTTTACTGATAACTACGTCTGTCTTATAGGCAGCATCCTTCATCGTAACGATTGCAGGATTATTTCCCTGTGCCTCTGTTACATATTCTGAAGACTTGACCTTACCATTCTCGATTACGAATGTGATATCTGTTGTTACATCGTAACCGGCTGGGGCTGCATTCTCAGAAAGAGTGTATGTTCCATCCGGAAGTCCCTTGATGAGAGTTGCTGTCTCACCTGATGTGTACTTGATTCCTGATTCTGTGTAATCTTCATCGATAGAAGCCTTTTCACCAAGTTCTACAGAAGACTGGTCGATAACTACATCATTACCGGCAAAGTCTGTTCCCGTAAGAATAAGTTCTGCTCCTGGAAGTTCGTTACCGCCTTCCGTATCTACCTTGCTGATAAATACATCTGTCTTGTTTAATGCATCCTTCATTGTAACAACTGCAGGATTGTTTCCATTAGCTGCTGTTACATAAGAAGAATCTACTACCTTACCATCTTTGATCTCGAAAGTAATATCTGTTGTAACTGCGTATCCAGCAGGTGCTGCATTCTCAGAAAGAGTGTATGTTCCATCCGGAAGGTTCTTGATAAGAGTTGCTGTCTCACCTGATGTGTACTTGATTCCGGATCCTGTGTACTCTTCATCGATAGAAGCCTTTTCACCAAGTTCAACAGAAGACTTGTCGATAACTACATCATCACCCTTTGCATCTTTACCTGTGAGGATAAGTTCTGCTCCAGGAAGTTCCTTGCCGCCTTCTGTATCTACTTTACTGATAACTACGTCTGTCTTATAGGCAGCATCCTTCATTGTAACAACTGCAGGATTGTTTCCATTAGCTGCTGTTACATAAGAAGAATCTACTACCTTACCATCTTTGATCTCGAAAGTAATATCTGTTGTTACATCGTAACCAGCAGGTGCTGCATTCTCAGAAAGTGTATATGTTCCATCAGGAAGGTTCTTGATGAGAGTTGCTGTCTCACCTGATGTGTACTTGATTCCTGATCCTGTGTAATCTTCATCGATAGAAGCCTTTTCACCAAGTTCTACAGAAGACTTGTCGATAACTACATCATTGCCGGCAAAGTCTGTTCCCGTAAGAATAAGCTCTGCTCCTGGAAGTTCGTTACCGCCTTCTGTATCTACTTTGCTAATAACTACATCTGTCTTATAAGCAGCATCCTTCATCGTAACGATTGCAGGATTATTTCCCTGTGCCTCTGTTACATATTCTGAAGACTTGACCTTACCATTTTCGATCACGAATGTAATGTCAGTTGTTACATCGTAACCTGCAGGTGCTGCATTCTCTGTAAGAGTGTATGTTCCATCAGGAAGGTTCTTGATGAGAGTTGCTGTCTCACCAGATGTATATTTGATTCCTGATCCAGTGTAGGACTCGTCAATAAAAGCACCTTCTCCAAGCTCAACAATTGACTTATCGATTACTACATCGTTTCCGTCAACAGTTTTTCCTGTAAGGATAAGCTCTGCTCCTGGAAGTTCCTTGCCGCCTTCTGTATCTACCTTGCTGATAACTACATCTGTAATGTGATCATCTACCATCTGGATCTTATCTACTTCTTTTCCATCAACGATGATCTTCATATCAGTAGTAAGTTCAAATGTGATTGTCTCTGCTTTTGCAAAGCCCTGTGGAGCTGTAAGCTCAGTAAGTGTATATACACCTGCAGGAAGATTGCTTATTGTTGTTGTCTCTGTACCCGATACAAATCTTACTTCATCACCGGTATTCTTTAGCTCGGCCTTCTCTCCAAGGTTAACCTGACTATCCGTGAAGCTGATAGCATTACCCTTAAAGTCCTTACCGCTAAGAACAAGTGTTGCTCCAGGAAGTTCATATCCTGATGCATCTACCTTACTGAATACAACATCATCAGTAAGAAGCGAGTCTTTCATCGTAACAACTGCAGGACTATTTCCCAGAGCATCAGTTACATAAGCAGAAGACTTGACCTTACCGTTCTCGATTACGAATGTGATGTCTGTCGTTACTGCGTAGCCTGCAGGAGCTGCATTCTCAGAAAGAGTATATGTTCCATCAGGAAGGTTCTTGATGAGAGTTGCTGTCTCACCTGATGTGTACTTGATTCCTGATCCTGTGTAGGACTCGTCGATAGAAGCGCCGTCTCCAAGCTCAACCGAAGACTTGTCTATTACTACATCATCGCCCTTGGCATCCTTACCTGTGAGGATAAGTTCTGCTCCAGGAAGTTCCTTGCCGCCTTCTGTATCTACTTTACTGATAGCTACATCTGTCTTAAACATTGCATCCTTCATTGTAACGACTGCAGGATTATTACCCTGTGCTTCTGTTACAAATTCTGAAGACTTGACCTTACCATTCTCGATCACGAAAGTGATGTCTGTCGTTAATGCATAACCTGCAGGAGCTGCATTCTCTGTGAGAGTGTAAGTTCCGTCAGGAAGATTCTTGATAAGTGTAGGCTCTGTGCCTGATATATATTTGATTCCGGATCCAGTGTATGATTCGTCGATTGAAGCACCGTCTCCAAGTTCAACTGTTGACTTATCGATTACTACATCTTTTCCGCCAACAGTCGTTCCCTTGAGGATAAGTTCTGCGCAGGGCAGCTCCTTGCCGCCTTCTGTATCTACCTTGCTGATAGCTACATCTGCCTTAAACATTGCATCCTTCATTGTAACAACTGCAGGATTATTTCCATTAGCTGCTGTTACATAAGATGAATCTACTACCTTGCCATCTTTGATCTCGAATGTGATATCTGTTGTTACATCGTAACCTGCAGGTGCTCCATTCTCAGAAAGAGTATATGTTCCGTCAGGAAGGTTCTTGATAAGTGTCGAAGTACTGCCTGACAAATACTTCAATGTTGTGCCGTTCTTCTCAAGGATAATTGCTGAATCACCCTTAACGATCTGCTCCTCAGCAAAGTAAACCGCTTCTCCCTTTGCATCTGTACCTGTGAGTGTAAGAGTTGCTCCAAG
>JAGCGK010000055.1 GCA_017649645.1 Clostridiales bacterium
AACTACTCTGCTCAGATGTCTGTATAGCTGAAGATCCTGATTGAATTCACTCTCTATCGATTGTACTTCCACTATCCCGTTATCATTCGTGAACAGCCACTTGCTGTCATCAGAGGTGTAATAGACAAGGTACATATCGTCATCCGAATCGATAATGTACGGATAATCATACGTGTTATAGATATAACCTTCATGGTTAGGAGCCTGCCAGTAGCCCTCGAGCCACTCGTGGACATATTCCTTGTCCCTCTCTCCAAGTGAAGTAAGAACGTAGATAGAGAACTCTTCTGCTATGAAACTTGCCTTTGAATCAGAAAGAACAACTTCATCGACTTCAGATGTGTTTCCTTCTTTGTCGATATGTATCAAAGAAAGATCATCGCCCTCCAGAGGAAGCCCGTCAGGAAGATTGATAAAAACAGATACCATGTATCCTTCCAAAGGTTCGATGACATTTCCCTGTTCATCATAGAACGATATATCGACAGGGATGGCTTCTATGATCTTCTTTTCATCCAGATCCATCTCCTCTGACAATTGTGCTATTATCGGGCCTTCGGAAATATATTCCGCGGTCATGGAAGTCCCGTCAGGGAATGCACCGGTTTCTGCCAATACCGAGACCGTTATACCGTTCTTGGTAGTAGCCCTGTATTCCTTAAACTCGCTTTCCGGAGCTTTATCATAGACCAAAGTCTCTTCAGTTTCCGAAGTCTTTTCCGGATTCTCGAAAACATCCGTTTCACCTGTCTCTTCAGTAAGATCTTCTGTCTCTTCCGGCACTTCTTCAAGAATCTCGGATCCGACAGTAGTCTCAGTCGTTTCCTCTGTCTCAAGTATTACTTCTGTTTCATTCGTCTCAGTTGTCTCAGAAGTCTCTTCGGTTTCTTCGGAAGAAACCGTCTCGAAGGCAGGATCTTCATCAGCCATTGCAACACCGGTTCCACGAAGCATCCAGAATACGTTTCCGGATACAAAGATCGAGAACACGATAAGAGAGGCGAGCATTGCCCGTCTCTTACGTCTGGCTTCCTTAAGAGCAGCGAGATAACTGTCGACATTAAAACTCAACTGTTACCCCCTTTTCCGCCTGACCAGATCTTGAAGAATACTCTTCCCTTGATCTGCTCTTCATCGATGCAGCCGACAGCCGAATTTCTGCTGTCGATCGATGAGGCTCTCTTATCACCCATGACAAACAGCTTTCCCTCAGGTACCTGATAAGGAAAGACCAGATCACAGTTTCCGAGACTTTTCGAAGAAAGGTATGGTTCATCCAGGAGAACATCGTTTACATAAACATTGCCTTCTTCATCAATATTGATGCGGTCACCCGGAAGGCCTATGACTCTTTTGATGAGAAGTTTATTCTGCCATGATATACAGCAAAGATCCGCGGATGAACAGCTGCCCGGTTTTATGAGTACCAGCACGTCGCCGTCCGTAAGAGTAGGTTCCATGCTGTCTCCCGACACCTGTATTACGGAAAAGACAAAGGTCGACAAGAGTACCGCAACAGCGGCTACGACTACTAATATTCCCAACGTGCTGAATAAGGTCTTGCGATAATGATCTTTGCGGGCAATACGCTCCTTTTCCGCATTAATCTCTTCAGCAGAGAACAAGGAGGGATCGCTAATTCCTTCTTCGGAGTCGATCATGTCACTTACCATGTCGACCAGTTCTTTACGGCTCAGATCTTTAAGTTCTTTCTTATCCATTTATTCCCTTGCCCTTAGAAATAAAAGATTTATAAGCCCATTATAATACCTTTGACGCATTTTTTCTAATAAAAAAACAATAAATTTAATATGACATATCCATTTCTTCACATGCGAATTAAAAAGTTGCTTTATTGTCACTAATCCTGTATAATTCCCCTGTTAATCTCGGGTGGTTAGCTCAGCTGGTTAGAGTACTTGCTTGACATGCAAGGGGTCGTTGGTTCGAGCCCAATACTACCCACCAGATCAACAAGAGGATGTTTCTCCGGAAGCATCCTTTTTTTCTGCCACTTTTCGTTTTAACTCACGCAAATAAAGTATTCTACTAAGGGTCGATTGTAATAAAGCTTATATATTGTTAGATTGGATATAAGAAACCCAAGGAGAAAGTTTATGAGAAAAATCATTCTGAAGACAGTGTCTGTTCTGATCATGATCCTGCTTTTGACAGGATGCGATTCAGGAGTCCTTAAAGGTCTTAAGAAAGAAGATGACAATTACTTCGTTTCCCGAAAAAACAAATACGAACATTTAGCAAAGCTTACTTCAGAAAAAGCCCGTCAAATGGGTTTCAGCGGCTCTATGATCATCGCGACGGATGAAGATATCATTATGTTCTGCGGACCGAAAACAAAAACAGCTGACGGGAAAGATAAGGATCCTTATACAACCTACGAGATAGGATCTATCACAAAGACGTTTACTGCAGCATTAACTCTGAAGTTGATAGAACAGGGAAAACTGTCAATGGATGACAAGGTCACGAAATTCTTCCCTGAATGTACGGTAGCAGAAAACATAACTGTAGCAGATCTTCTCCATATGCAATCGGGGCTTCCTGATTATGCGAACAGTCCCTCAATAAGAAGTTATCTGGGAACGATGATGGAAGATGACACTATGACAGATGAGATATTTCTGAAGTGTCTTAATGATCACAACCTAAGTTTCGAACCGAAGACGAATACCGAATACAGCAATACAAATTTCCATCTCCTGGCACTGATCATCGAACAGGTCGAAGGAGAAAGCTATGACAAAGTATTAAAAAGAGAGATATTGGACCCCTGCAAAATGGAGCACACCAGTTCAATGACAACAGGCGATGTGACCAGCGTTGCGGGACCTGTCGGATATCACACTTTCCAAAAGGGAGCGGGCGGAGCCGGAGACATACACTCTTGTGCTGCGGATATGATAGCCTTTGACAGAGCTCTTTTCGGAGGGAAACTCTTAAGTGAGGAATCCATGGCTCTTATGAAAGATTTCAGAGGTACATTCTACGGATGCGGATTGATGTACGTTGATAAAAACGCGTATGGTCACTCAGGATCAACACCTGCATATATTTCCCAGAATATTGTCTATGAGACTGAGGAATACGGCAATGTCTATTTCTTCGCATCGATCTCGTTAAATGACGGTATGCAGGGAATGGAGGAAGTTATGGCGATCCTCGACAAAGAACTGACCTGATCCGTTATTGAGGTAAAAATAGTGAGGGATGTCCTTAGTGTATGAAGCTGGCATACAAAAGACATCCCTCTTGTTTTTTTCGACTGTATTTATCGATCAGCCAAAGAGCTTAGGTTTACCGTTGGCATTAATATGCATTTCCTTGAATGCGATAATGTGCCTGAACGGAATGAGTGTAGGGTTTTCCTTCTCGGTGGTGAGGATAAGAAGATAGTCTTCGCCTACATCCTTCAATACTCCCTGATAATATAGACCGGTACCGATATCCATGTGTATACTTACCCACTTGTTCCTGAATGATTCAAAGTAATCTGCCATTTTCATAATCTTTTCTCTCCTTTTCGAAAACATGATGATTTATCTTACGATCATATGATAACCCTGATGATTAAATACTTCGACAAAAAAATATAAAGAAATGTAAAAGAATGAGACCTTGTCCCGAATCGGAACAAGGCCTCATATATGACCCGGTTTTCAATCACTGATTAAACTTTAGGAAGCTTCTCGAGGCTCTTGGCGATCTCATCATCCGTAGGGATGTAGTCTGTCATCTTGCCGTCGTTGAATGCTTCATAAGCGTACATATCGAAGTAACCTGTACCTGTAAGACCGAATACGATGTTCTTAGCTTCACCTGTCTCCTTGCACTTCAATGCTTCATCGATAGCAACCTTGATAGCGTGTGAGCTCTCAGGTGCAGGAAGGATACCCTCAACTCTTGCGAAGTACTCTGCAGCCTTGAAGACCTCTGTCTGCTCAACACTTGTAGCTTCCATGTAGCCGTCAGCATAAAGCTGAGAAAGTGTGGAGCTCATGCCGTGATAACGAAGTCCGCCGGCGTGGTTAGGAGCAGGGATAAAGTCACTTCCGAGTGTGTACATCTTAGCGAGTGGGCAAACCATACCTGTATCGCAGAAATCATAAGCGTACTTACCTCTTGTGAAGCTTGGGCAGCTCTTAGGCTCAACAGCGATGATCCTGTAGTCAGCTTCGCCTCTGAGCTTCTCACCCATGAACGGAGCGATAAGACCGCCGAGGTTGGATCCGCCGCCTGCACAACCGACGATGATGTCAGCCTTGATGCCGTACTTATCGAGAGCAGCCTTTGTCTCAAGACCGATAACGGACTGATGTAAAAGAACCTGGTTCAAAACGCTGCCGAGAACGTACTTATATCCTTCTGTTCCTACTGCTACTTCAACAGCCTCGGAGATAGCACAGCCGAGGGAACCTGTTGTACCAGGGTGCTCAGCGAGGAGCTTACGTCCGACGTTTGTTGTCTCTGAAGGAGATGGAGTTACGGAAGCACCGTATGTTCTCATAACTTCTCTTCTGAATGGCTTCTGCTCATAGGAGCACTTAACCATATAAACTTTACAATCAAGGCCTAAGTAAGAACAAGCCATTGAAAGAGCTGTACCCCACTGACCTGCACCGGTCTCAGTTGTTACACCCTTAAGGCCCTGCTTCTTAGCGTAGTAAGCCTGAGCGATAGCGGAATTGAGCTTG
>JAGCGK010000003.1 GCA_017649645.1 Clostridiales bacterium
TATGACCCGAAGTTAGTCCTGGTCGATAAATTCGATGAGGCGTTGGAATATACCCGTAAGAATCTAAGCCAGGCATTGGATAAGAAAGCATTCACGATAGTTAAGGCTGATGTCTTGGAAGGCTTTGATGATATTCCCGGTACCCCTGATATCATCATCTCCAATCCGCCGTATATCAATTCCGATGATATGAAGACACTGGACAGGTTCGTGAAGGACAATGAACCGTCAACTGCTCTTTTCGGAGTCAGTGATGACGGACTTTTATTCTACCGTAAGTTCGCTTCCTGTTCCAAAGTGCTGAATGAAGGCGGCTCTATCATCGTTGAGCACGGATATGATCAGGCAGAAAGCGTCAGGGATATCTTCGAAAAGGAAGGTCTTAAGCATCCGCAGAGCTTCAAGGACTACGGAGGTAACTTCAGGGTGACTCTGGCATATAAATGAGAGGTGACATTGTACAGAACTTGTAGCTCAGTTCAGGAAGCGTGTCTCATCTGATTTCTGCTTCACGAAGTTGCTGCTGATATCACTCATCAATTTAGAATGATCATATAAGTCATAACCGTCAAGGAAAGTCATTATTCTTTTCGTAACAGCTTCAATGCCTTTCTCAAGGTTTGTACTGCCAAACTGATACGTGGGTCTCTCATTTATCCCGGCAAGTTCATACAGTTTCCGTAGATTAACCTCATACCCTCGATAATCAATGTAGGTATTTAAGCTATGTGCATAAGGGTGATACTCTATGGAGACTCTTATGCCTTCAAGTTCCCATCTCAAGATCGCCCAATCTTCTCTGGAGTCTTCCTGGACAAGACGGAATCCCCAATCACTTATTGAGCTCATTCTCTTTTTGCATTCAGAAATAAAAAACGGACTCTGATACATATCCATACCATACCTCACTTAATATACTGGCATTATATCATCAGGCATAAAGTAGGTGCTATAGATTAACGATATAGTCCTATGTAATCTATAATTTTATAAAGTCCTCTACTTCCCTGATCCATTGGTCTTGTTTAAAGCACGCCAGTTCAGCGTGGGCCAGACCGTCAAAACACCTGATCTTCATCTGTTGATTATGTTCTTTCATCTTGAGAGCTCCTTTGCGTGAGACTTTCTCATTTGCTTTTGTTCCGTGCATAAAAAGTATCTTCATGTTCTCGGGATATGATATGAATTCAAACTGGTTGAACACTGAGTCGAGGATATTATCGACAGACTGACGTTCCATATTATCTGCTATCTTAAGGTACGGTTCCCAGTATGTTTCCGGGAGGAAATCTCTCTTAAATGACTCCTTTACCTTCGGGTCCCGCTTTTGGGAACTGCAGATGATATTCCAATAATTTTTTCTCATGATCGCCATTAAGAGACTGTTAGTCTTCATCAATGGTGCGCCGTCTAGCACGAGATATTCGATACTTACCGTATCACTTTTGGCAAGTTCTGCGGCTATCCTTCCGCCCATTGAGAGACCGGCCAGGAGATATACTTTGCCGTTAAGTTCCTGTCTGATATATCCGATGAGATTATTTACTTCATCTTCGACACTTATAAAAGTGCTCTTCTCATTTTCCGTATGACCGTCTAACTCGGGAACAACAACGTAGAATTGTCTTGAGAAATATTCAGTTGCCGTGTCCCAGATCTGATAGGGGGTAAGCATTCCGTGAAGAAGGATCAAAGCTTTGTTTTCTTTGTTTCCGTATGTATGAAAGACCATATTAAACTTTTCCTCCCATCATAAGGATCACTGATCTTGCGAGGTTTCTGAACATATCATCAGGCTTATATTTGCCTTCGATATGCGGTGCCTTAAAGCAATCAGTGAGAACGTAACCTGTTTGGATGCCGTGGTATGTGACGATCATGAACTGGATTATCTCGTCTACTGAAGAGACCGGTTTTAATCTGTTCTGTTTGACGACTTCTTTCAGAAATCCTTCCGTTGCAGTCGTTGCATAAAGAAGGGGACTTTGTTCGTCTTTTCCGAGTCTTTTAGCAATGTTCATCGCTCTTTCAGGATCTGCCATCACCATCATGTCACTGTAGATCGATACTTTAAGAAGGTCTGTGCCGACTTCGCTCATATAATCGGAGAGCATTCCGCATATGTCATAGATCGTCTTTTCCCACTTGTTAAACTTGGCATTTTTTAATATCTCATCAAGTCTGTCATCGATCTTGCTTTGAGCATTGATCGTTATCACGAGGTCTTTTAAGACTTCATCCAGATCCTTGTAATATCTGTAAATGACACCGTGTGAGAATCCTGTCTCCTCTATGATATCCTTCATCTCGATAGAGGTGATGGGTTTACGTACGCAGACTTTATAAGCTGCATCTACTATCTCTTTGCGCTTCTGCTCCAAATATTCTTCTGAAACCTTCGGCATGTATCTGTCCTCCGTCAAATATAAAAATGACACGGTGTCATTTTAATTTGCTTTTCGAAAAAAGTCAACAGGTTTGACAAATGCCCGATATGGATGTAATCTTTGAGCAGATACCCCTAGGGGGTATATGAAAGGAGCATGAATATGAGTGGTAAATGTCCTGCATGCAGCGGTCGTAAGAAACTTCGTACCGATGAAGAAAAAGAACTTCTCATCAAAAGACTCAAAAGAGCTGAAGGGCAGATAAGGGGTATCGAGAAGATGATCGAATCGGATGCTTATTGTCCCGATATTCTTGTTCAGGTGTCGGCTGTAACAGCGGCGCTCAACAGTTTTAATAAAGAGCTTCTTTCGTGTCATATAAAGACATGCGTAGCTGAAGATATAAGATCAGGAAAGGATGAAGCGATAGATGAACTTACAAAGCTCATCCAGAAACTCATGAAGTGATCAATATGCAGAAGTACGACGTAACGGGAATGAGTTGCGCAGCTTGCCAAGCGCGCGTTGAAAAGGCGGTATCTCAAGTTAACGGGGTAACGTCATGTTCCGTCAGCCTTCTTACTAATTCCATGGGAGTAGAGGGAACTGCCAGTAGCGAAGATATCATAAGAGCAGTAACCGAAGCAGGCTATGGAGCCAAACTTCAGGGTGCATCAGATAAAGATAATGAAAAGCCGCTGGAAGATAAAGAGACACCGATACTTATCAAACGTCTGATCTTTTCCGCAGTATTTCTGATAATCCTCATGTACATAACCATGGGACATAATATGCTGGGACTTCCGCTTCCGGGCTATTTCACTGATAATCATCCTGCA
>JAGCGK010000004.1 GCA_017649645.1 Clostridiales bacterium
AAATGTTTAGACATGTCGTGGCTCCTTTCAGACCGGACAGCATCTAAATTATTGAAGATTCTGCAGTATTTGTAAAACTAAGTGTTGAGTTTGTAAAGGTAAATGTTGGGAGAAAACAAAAGTAACATTTACATTTTAGGGGGCAAAAAAGTTGTTTACTGTCCCATTAATGGACAGGGCACCGTGATACTATAGAGCCATAAAGAAAAACAAAAGCGAATAGTTACCTCCTTTCTTATAGTTGTCTTTGTTTTTCGTGTAGTGTTGTGTAGTCATAGTTTTGTATCTCCTTTCGCAAAGGGCCGCGGCAACCACCGCGGTCCTTTGTTTTTGAGAAAAATCCGAGTGTCAAAGTGTTCCAGGCAACTTGTCTTTTATCCTCCTGCCATGATATAATCCAAACAGAGGAACACAGTCCGCTAGGACGGTTTCCCTCAGATGTGTTTAATTGATTTACACACCCAGAGGCGGTCAATCCAGTGGGTGTGTTTTTATTTGTTTTTATACCTGGAATCCAGGTAAACAAATAGCTTCAACAACAGACTTATTGAAGCTATTATCAATGTTATTACGCCTAATATTACTGATATCGTTTCAAAATCTGTCATGTTAGCGCCCTCCTTTGTCAGACTATCCCACTTGTGGGAAGTATCACATCTGAGGGAAAACCGCCCATTTTCACGGACTGTGCTTATGTTCATATTAGCATGGTCGGACGATGGAATCAGTCTCGATTTTGCTTTCATATGAAAGAGCCAGCATCAAAGTGAAACAGAGACAGACTCCTTTGTTTTCGAGAAAGAATAAGCTGATGCTGACTAATTCACACCAACTCTAAATCTCTTTTGATCGTGTCAATTGCGAGAAGGTAGTCAAGTAATAAACATCCCTGAAAGCGGCGGTATGACTAGAGCGCCAGCGTTTTCGAGAGAGACAAAGATTTTTGATATGATTTATTGCACAAAGAATGTGGCAAAAATATGTCATAAGTGTATGTAAAATTACGTTGACATAAATTTTCGAATCAAGGTAAGATACAGTCGATTGAGTTTGAAGATATTATTGAGTTTGAAAAAATTGAATGAGGTTAAATTCCCATGAGCAAATTAAAGAAAGCAGTTTCTTTTGTTGCATGTCTTTTGGCTGCAACGATCGTCCTTGGTGCGTTTGGTTACAAGAGTGTAAGAGCGGCTGAAAGTACTGATGCGTATATTTTTACTGATGCTCCATCTGTACAAGGCGGCAAGATCCGTAACGAGTCAGGTACTCAGGATATAGATGAGTTGGCTTATTGTCTTGAGATCATGAAGCAGGGTCCTGCATCAAGCGTAGATTATTCCCGCTCCTTGTTGTCTGATACAAATTACAGCGACGATGTTAAGAGCAAGCTTATGGTCGTCTTGATGGACCGTCAGGGAATCTACGATAAGATCTGCGAACTCAGAGACAACGGCACAAAAGAAGCCGGCTTGTACTGGTCCAACAGCGGTCCAAACGAATATGTATATCAGAATCTTATCTGGCTTATCGTTGCTCCGGAAGACTTCCTTGTAAACAAAGAGGGTCCGTACGGATACAAGGGTGTCGAGAAGAGAATCACCGGAAGAGATGACTACGACTACACCAACGGTGACTCTATGTGGAATACAGTTTTTGATCCTCTTCTTAAGTATATCGAGGCAGAGTCTTCCAATTACCCTGTAGGCAAGGGCGCAGGTCAGTATGATGCTTCTTACTATTCTCCTAATAAGGAAGTACAGCATCTCCTTGGAAGAGGTTTTGTAAATCCTACTCCAAAAGGTTCACTTCGTATCACAAAGACTATCGAGGGTGATGTCTCTGACTCCGATCTTACAGAACTCAAGTTTACTATCACTGACAGCAACGGAAAGACATATGGTCCTTACACACTCGGCAAGGATTTCACATATGATTCAGCTAATAACATCTACTATAAAGACCTCGAAGATATCGATGCTACTTTGACATACACTGTTGAAGAGACTGATTACAAGGTAGACGGAACAACAGTTACAGTATCCTATCAGATCGGCGGAAATGAGTCAGGATCCGGAAGTGTTGCAAATGATATCACTTTGGCTAATGGCCAAACAACAACTGTCGATTTTAAGGATTCTTATGAGGAAGAAAAGACAACAACTACATCTTCTTCAGAGCCTTCAACTTCAACCACAACTACAACTACTTCAGGCGAAGGCGATTCTTCTTCTGATGACAGCACAACATCTACACCTGCTACTACAAGTGACGGTACAACTACCACAACTACAACATCCGACTCCGGTTCTGAAGGTACAACAAATACCTCTTCTGTTGAGACAGGCAAGGACGGAACTGAGACCACAACAACAGGTTCTTCCTCCGAGACTCCTGCAACAGCAGTAACAGGAACATCAGAGAATACAAGCAGTGACAGCGCTAAGGCAACACCTACTACTGTTCCTGCAAAGTCTTCTTCCGGTATGACAAATTCTTCTGCAGAAACAACTGCTACTCCGACTCCTACCGGATCAGCAAGCAAGACTACTTCTTCAACACCTGACAGAAACGAGACAACATCTTCAGTCACCAAGACAGGTGAGTCCTCTTCTCATACGGTTGCAGCTGCTTTGGTTTGTATCTTCGCTGCAGGTGCACTTCTCGTGATCAGATCACGTAAGTTCAAGGAAGATTAATGAAATACCTTTCCTATAATTGATAGCCATCCGGTCAGTGCTGACCGGGTGGTTTTTTTATGTCTTCTTTCGGGTTCTGATGTGTTTTTAATTTTTCCAACCTAATTCCACCCTTACCTTCCGGATCAAACTTTTTCCAACCTAAAGTTGCAAAAATATGAAGTCGTATTTCAAGTTCTAACCTAAGGTTGGAAATACCTTACAAGGCTTGTGTCAATTGATAACCCCTGCCGAAATTGCTAATATATACGAAGGAAATAAGAAAAGAGGAATGATATATGGAAAACAAAAAAATGCAGACGGCAAAGATCGTTGCAACTGTTCTCATTATCCTGTTCGTTATTGGCCTTTGCCTTGCAGGAGCTCTCCTTATGAAGAGGACTGAAACAGAGACGATCGGCTCAAGACTTAAGAACGGTTTCCCTCTCTACTTTTTCGGAGCATTCGCCGCTGTCGGCCTTATAAATATAGTAAAAGGCATTCTCCGAGTCGCATACCGCATCAAGCATTGCAGATATGTGACTGAAGCTATGTGTGTCGAACATGACTGCAAGTACAGCAGCGATAATGACGGCGGCGGATCATGGGTCTATTCACCTGTTTACGAATTTGAATATAACGGCAGGAACTATCGTGTCCGTAATTATATGTATGCCAGCAAGTTCCTTATTGCCGATGTCTGTTCTACGGCGACCATTCATGTCGACATGGATGAACTAGATGATTACTATATCGGAACTCCTTTCCAGGGGCTTATAGTAAGCTTTATTGTAGGTCTTGTTTTCGCGACACCTGCTCTCTTCATACTTATCGGTGTCCTTTTGCAGGGGTTGAACTTGATTTGACATCAATCTACACACAATCCACACATCCTTGGTGTAATATGGTCTTGTGGGGGACGCATAATATATGGCAAGGATCCTATTAGTCGAAGACTCAAAACAACTGCGAGACTACATCGTGACTTTTCTTGAGAACAAGGGCGGATTTGATATTGATCAGGCCCCTGACGGTCATGCCGCGATGGATCTCATTATGAGCTTTGACTATGACCTTGCCATCCTTGATATAATGCTTCCGGGCCCATCAGGATTTGAAGTATGCAAGGCACTTCGCAAGAGAAGCACATGCCCTATTATCTTCCTGACCGCACTCGGAAATGAGGACAACATCCTGACCGGTTATGAGATCGGTGCCGACGAGTACATGGTAAAGCCGTTTTCCCTTAAGATCCTTTATGCCAAGATCCTTGCTCTTTTGGCCCGTGCCGGCATCCGTGACGAGAAGGTCCTTTCCTGCGGCGACGTCCGCGTCTACACACAAAAGATGGAAGTAACTGACGGCGATAAGGAAGTATCGCTGTCGCCTAAGGAGTATTTTCTTCTTAAGGTCCTTATCGAAAACAAGGGGCGTGTCATGAAGCGTTCCTACCTTCTTGACCGCGTATGGGGAAAAGACATTGACGTTAATGACAGATCCGTAGATACCCACATCAAAAACCTTAGAAAGAAGATCACCGGTGCCACGATCAAGACGATCATCGGCAGCGGCTACAAGATCCTCTGAGGACGGTATGTATGAGATCGATCAAGAAACCCGCCTTTCTGAAGAATTTTCTGATAAGAAGCGCAGCTCTTGTGCTCGCTTTTTTGAGCATTGCTTTTGTGATACTTGCTTACCTCGTGAGGACACAGCGCGAGAAAAACTTCAACAAATTGTGTTTTGAACTGAATCAGATGTCTGCCTTAATGCAGCTCATCTATGAGCAGGGAACGATCAGTTCGCCGGAATCGCTGACATATATTTCTCAGCTCCAGTCAAAGCTTGATTCGATCTGGGCTGAAGATAACATATACATCTCGGCTTATTTCTTTAACTCCAAGATCGCTGAGACCAGAAACAGAGCCATTGCCATTTATCCGGTCAATTATTTCGGATCAGAGTATTTCTTTTATCTCTACAAGAACGAACTGGAACTCGAGGACATGACGGTCCTTCCGAAGGAGCTCCTCGACCCGGAGTTGTACTCTTCGACGAGCTCGCGTGAAGGCAAGGATCCTGTAAAGAACATTATCGATTCTTTTTCGAAAAAGAAAACACACAAAAGCTACGTGCTGAGGGAGATCTATACCAATGAAGAGAATAAAGCCCTTCCTGGTATGCTCATGTATGCGGATGTGCCGGAAGAAGACGAAAATGAAAACGGTCTGGTCGTTTACATGAGTGATTATGATGACAATGCGATCGAGGTATTCACTTTATTAGACGAGGATGTAAGCATTATCACGAATTTCGAAGGTTATGAGGAACTGTGTGATCTGACGCCTGAAGACACCACAGGTTACGAGTACAATGAGGGCCTGTGTTATGTGATGGCCTTCTACTGTCCTCCGGAAAAAGCGCTTACCGAGTCAGACGTGAATTACATGTACGGATATAACGGATCGGAGCGGCTTTATAAGCTCGACGAGAGTATCGAATACTCAAAGGACGACATCAGCGGAAACTCTACCGTGAGCTACAACTCGACTGTTTATCAGGACATTACGAGTGTGCGTATATTCCCTAACTTCGAATGGTCCCTTAGGGTTGCATATAATGAGAAACCGTCTGCTTTTGAGATGATGCCATATACCTGTGTTACGCTTCCTTCACTGGCACTTGTACTTGCTCTTGTTATAGCTTTTGTTTGGTCTTATCTCAAGTACGCGCATGACCGCTCGGTATGGGAGATCCTGGAATTCAGAAGAAAGACCACGGAGGCGATGGCGCACGACCTGAAGACCCCGCTCGCGGCTATTTCGGCATGCGTGGAGACGCTGCAGGAAGGATTCGAACTTGATCCTGCTCCGCACTACGAAGTCCTGTCACAGAACACTGCAACCATGAACCGCATGGTCGAAGATATCCTGGGATTTACAAGAAGCGAATCGGGCTCTCTTACCGTCGAGCCTGTGGTCGTCGATCTCGATTCACTGATCGAGCAGAGCATAAGGGACCATAGTACCCTTCTTAAGGCGGCTTCGCTTAAGACTGATTTCGAAGGTTCGTCCGTAAAGATCGAGACTGACCCGAAGCTTTTCAAGCAGGCTCTCGACAACCTTTTTGCCAACTGTGCCCGCCACGCCGATCAAAACTCGACGGTTACCGTTAAGCTTACTACATCAGAACTTACGATAAGCAACAAGACTTCGCTTAAGGTCGATAACGTAAACGATCTTAAAAAGCCGTTTATCAAGGGTGAGACATCACGAGGACAGGCCGGAACCGGTCTCGGTCTTTCTATCGTCGAAAACAATCTGCGCCTTCTCGGCTATTCGCTGGATCTCTCGCTGAAGGACGGCATCTTCACGGCAAAGATCAAGTTCTAAAATAATTTACTTTTTAACGATCAGCCATTATAATCTTCCCATGGCCTCTGCATAAAGGAGAATAATTGGGCAGAGCTATAGGACAGGAAGATAAATGGAGACGATCAAAAAGCCATCTTTTCTGAGGATGTTTCTGATAAGAAGCGTCGCTCTTGTTTTGGTATTCCTTTGCATATCTTTTGTATGGATCCGCGGTGCCGCAGAAAAGCAAAGAATCAAGAATTTCAATCAGCTGCTTATTGAACTGAATAAACTCGAGATCACTATGAAATCGATCTTCGATCAGGGTAGAACCCAAACGGAAGAAGCGAAACAACTGATCGACGAACTGCAGTGGGAGATCAACCATTACCGTGTAACCAACGGTGTATATATTTCAGCATATATTATCAATACCAAGATCGCTGAGACAGATGTCATCTCCGACATCAATCCTTCCCTAACAGAAGAAGATGTAATTTATTGTTACGGGTACGGAAACACCAGTTATGTTTTCGATAAAACAACAAAACTCTATAAACTCGATAAGGATGCCGAATTCCCCAGCGATATATATGGAAGCTCCTATGTATACTACGAAAAAGATACTTATATGCCTGTGACCGCTACACCGTATTTTCCGGCGGATCTCGATTGGTCTTTGCGCATCGCATATAACGATCATCCGTCTGCATTTCAGCTAATGCCTTACACCTGTATTGCCGTTTCCGTATTAGCTGTGATCATCGCATTCTTGATCGCTCTCATCTGGACTTATCTCGCATACAGGCGCGAACGTCGCATCTGGGATATCCTGGAGTTCAGAGAAAGTGCCATAGAAGTGATGGCCCGCGATCTTAAGGCTCCTGTTGAATCGATCTCAGCCAACCTCCAAACGGCGCGAGAAGGATTCACGCTGGACCCGGAACCTTACTATAATGCCATCGAGCAGAACACAGATTCGATGAGCCGTATGATCGATGACATCCTGGGATATACACAAAGCGAAACAGGCGCCGTCACGGTCGAGCCTGAGATAGTCGATCTGCATTCTCTTGTTGAGCAGAGTATCAAGGACCACAGTCTGCAGTTTAACATTGCATCGCTCAAGACCGATCTTAAGAGCTCATCTACTACTATCGAGACTGACCCGAAGCTTTTTAAGCAGGCTCTCGACAACCTTTTTGCCAACTGTGTCTGTCATGCCGATCCGAACTCGACCATTACCATTGATCTGACGATGACATGTCTTACGATAAGCAACAAGACATCACTTGAGATCAAGAACGTAAACGATCTTAAAAAGCCTTTTGTCAAAGGCGAGAATAAGACCGGAACGGGCCTCGGTCTTTCTATCGCCGAAAACAATCTGCGCCTTCTCGGTTATTCACTGGATCTCTCGCTGAAGGACGGCATCTTCACGGCAAAGATCAAGTTCTGAATTCGCTAAACAATGGGACTATTTTGGTCGCTCCATTTTGGAGAATCAGAAAGGATCAAAAAGCCTGCCAGGAGCATGTTCCGGGTGCCTGCGATAATCAGGATATGTACTTGGAACCAGCTCTTCCCTCTACGTTTTCGGAATACATTGCAGCGGATCATTTATAACTTGCAGTGAATTGTGCAAGCGTCGTCTTTTCTTGTGTTTTTTGCACAGAAAAACGCGTTTTATGCACACCGGTGTGCAATATTAGCGAAATCCTGTGTTTTTTACACAAGAAAAAACTATTTGTGCACAGTGCGCCTTCTTTTTCGAGAATCAGCAAAAAGATAGACGGCTCCGAAGACACTGTTTTGTACCATAAAGATGACCATCGTATGCATAAAGGCGTTGGAGAATTTGACGACCGGGCACAGGCCTCCTGTCTTGATCGCGAGTTTAATCTCCTGTATGGTCTTCTCGCGCGACAGGGGATTATTGGTAACGAACTCGATGTAACCCACCTTCTTCTCGGCCGGGATCACGAACGTCATGATGGTCATGTCCTCGTAGGATTTGATCTCGTAATAGACAATGTGCGGACCTTTGAACATGTGATCGAAGTAGCGCAGCTTCATGTATGTGAGCATGGCATCATTCAGGTAATCGTCGTCATACTTGGCGAGAAGAGCCGGACACTTTATAATGTTGTATCGGTCGTAATCATCCATGTGCAGATATTTGGAAGGCGTCCATAAACTCTCATGCTCGACGAGCTTTTCCATTACTGTCGTGCTGCGACCCGGGTAAGGAAGCTTTGTCTTTCCTTCCGAACACAACTTGAGATTAGCGTATTCAGCCGTGTACATGTCATGGATCTTCCGGTATCTCTCATCTTTCCGATCGCGATAATTCCTAGGAGCTTCCATATAAAAAGCCTCTTCAGTATCATATAGCTCATCGCCGTCTTTCTTTTTATTTACGAGACACATATAATATCCGCTCGTCGCATTATTCTCCTCGAAAACTCTTATGATTGCATCATTTATCCACTCGGGATATTTCGTCTTTTTGAGATAAAGCGACCTGACCTTATAATCAAATGATCCTGTCTTGCTCAGATCGTAATAATCCTCTTTTCTGAACGGAAATTCGATATAGACCTCACTCCAGGAATGACTGGGAGAATCATAGTATCCCTGTTTTTTCAGATTCAGGTACTGACCTTTCATAAAGACGGTACAGTACTTATACTCATCTCTGGTAACCGGGATCGGTCCTTGCTGGTGATAGTCAATGAAGTAAAGCGGTCCTTTTCGATAAGCTTCAGAGGTATGTCCGGGGCCTGTACAACCTATAAATATATACCTTACCGACAAAGGGAGAAACAGATCATCCCAATCGATCGCGGTAAATGCCAGGTTCATAAGGAAGAAGATCGAATATATTACGATGGCGATTGTAAGTGTCTTTCTCTTCATAATTCTCCTCTTATCTACCGTTGAGGTAAGCCGCCGATAATAAGGAGTAACTTGCTTTATTGGGGTTGCGTATCTACTCAGAGAAAAGCGGTTGTATATACAAGGGTCACGATAGATGAAAACTAAGAAATAATACGGCGGCGTTACCTCACTATCGCTCTTCTCTTCTATGGCCACAGTATAGGAACATTTCAGTCGCCGGCATATGGTTTTGGAACAACTTACGAGAAAACAGGAATAAGATGCAAGTTATCAGTAAGTCTTCGTGTTTACTTTCAATAGTCGAGGAAGTATAATTATTTCATAGAAAGAGCACAGTCCGCTTGGACGGTTGCCTTCAAGTTTGAGAATTACTCACCCATAAGGCCGCAATCCTTAATGGGTGAGGTTTTTATTTGTTTTTGAACTTGGCAAATAGCTTCAACAACAGCGTCATTGAAGCTATAACGAGGGTGATTATCGCAATCACGATAGAAATAATTTCAAAGTCTGTCATCTTTGCAGCCCTCCTTTCCTATACTCTCCAAAAAGGATGTAAATGCTGGAAGGCAACCGCCCATTTAAAAGCAGGCTGTGCTCATAAATCGAAGTGTAACACGGTCAAATTGGAAATTGAATGCCTCTCCGAAAAGTTGAGACTAATTGTAAACTTTTGGTTTTCGAGCAAAAAAAGACGGCCGCTTACGCGACCGCCGTGAATTAACTTTAGTAAGTTAGGATCAAAGCTTTGGGCCAGCCTCAACGAGTGCCTTACCAGCATCATTACCCTCGTACTTAGCGAAGTTCTTGATGAATCTGCCAGCGAGATCCTTAGCCTTTGTCTCCCACTCGGAAGCATCAGCATATGTAT
>JAGCGK010000056.1 GCA_017649645.1 Clostridiales bacterium
CTTTCTTTTAACCATACAATGGTCACGAGGTCAAAATCAAACAAAATAGTCTCAATTTTTCTTCTCGAAAAATCTATCAGGCATCTTTCTCGAAGGCAACGAGACCGCATTCATACGGATGATCGATGAAGACCACGTCCTTGCCTTTGGACTTATAGGCCAGTAACTTTATGATTATAAGGATATCTCCGGCGCCTGCGAGTGTATGGAGAACTCCTACAACAAAAAGGCCGACGTTTCCGAAGATGATCGATACGATCATCACGCAGATGCCGAGAATGAACATCGGCATAAATGTACCGATGGTATATATCGGTTTCTTGAGAGGACTTGAGCATGTACAGTATGGTGTCAGGTACTGAACCACAAAGCCGAACCTGATATCCTTGAGGTGGTTTTCCGCACCTATCGACCAGAACAATCCGTGGATCATCTCATGCACGAATATGAGCGCCACGAATAACAATAAATACCCTACCATGTAGAGTGGGTGTTTTTGCTTATCCACGAATTCAGTTCCGTGGATAGCGAAAAATGCTATCGCAGCAGGAATGCATGGAATAGCGGCAACAAGTGTTCCCAAAAGGTTCGCCGTGATGATGGAAATGATTATGTCCTTCCTTTTGTAGCCTGCCTCAAGAAGTTTTTCTTCTCTTTTGAGAAAAGCGTCATATCTTTCCTGCTCTGCCTTGGTAAGTTTCCTGTTTGGTATGTTTGGTTGTTCTGCCATTTCATTTTTCCCTTGATCGTCGGATCAGAAAAGATCGACCTCGTCAGCGATCCTTATAAGCTTAACGGTATCTCCCTGCTTTACTTCATTTTCAGGCTTGATAGAAAAGTTTAAGTCCTGGTCCTCGAGACCCTTGATCTTGTAGCCTTTGTCTGTCTTGGTTACGATCTCGCCCATGTAGAAGTCATAGTCGCCCTTTTTCATTGCCTTACGCATGGAAAAGATCCTGTAGATTGCATAGATCGGGAAGATCAGGAGCAGGATATAGACGATGACCATCTTGATGCTGTAGATAATGAAATGCAGGAAAGTAACAAGAAGCGCTACGATCCCGATCGCTACAACGAGCAGGATGATCGATCCGAAAAACATCATTACATTTGTCTTATTTGCTTTCGAAAACAATTTCTTCTTAGTCTCGTCCTCTACCTCTACCTTCCTGATAGCGCCGCCTTCCTCGGCTTCCTTGATTGCCCACTTGATGTCTCTTGCCATAATAATTTTTTTGCCCTTTCTTATTTGACCATGTGATAAAGGATCGTCGGATCCGTACAGTTGGTCAGTATTATGAATCTGTTTGAAGAATCAACATAAATATCCATGGTGTATGACGTACCTTCTTCTCCTCCGTCACCTGCAGGCTGATCGAAAACAAACTTCAGCGAATTGTCGGAGTTCTTCTCGAGGTCAGCATACTCGTTATTCTGGATGAGGTTGCCGAATTCATCATATTTTACGATCCTGAAATCATTGCCAAGATATTTACCGCTGTAAGAGATATTTCCTTCCTCTTCGATAGTGTCGAGCCTGTGATCCGCGAATGTCTTAAGCTCCGGTTCCGTACTTGCGGAAGGATTCAGTACAGATATCTTATGTGAGTCGATATCATAATAATCATAGAGATAATCATAGATTACCTTGTCCGGCTCAAAGTCCCCGTTACTGGGGTTATACAAAGTATCATATGTGAGAGGTACATTGTTGATCAGGTCCTCGACCGAGATGCCTTCAGGAAGATCGGCATTGGTGATACCGAAGTTCTTCTCGACATAATCGGCATCGATCGTGATTATGTCCTTGCTGTTATTGACGACACCGGGCTCACCCGCAACGTCATTTACGAGCTGAACGATGGTGTCCCAGTTGGACGGGAAAGCGCCGTAGCCTTCTTTCTTGATCTCATGTACGGAAGTATCTTTGTCTGTGTAGATCATCTCGATCTTGTAAGCGAGAGGTCCCTGCGCGTTGGAGGCGTCGGGAATAGCCTCGATCTCTTCGATGAGCTTGGCGGCAGACTCGCTGCTTAGTTTGGAAGTGTCATAAGATGTCACCGGCATGTAGGAGGTAGCGAATTCGCTTATGAAGATACAGTTGGTGTTCTCCTTTGTGCCTGTCGCCGATATGAAGTTAAGGCTGTTGATCTTCGCGGCGTTTGTCTTGCATGCGCCAAAGCTTAACGCCATGATAACGATCATCAGTATCATGCTCGAAAAAGATAGTAACTTCTTCATCTTGTTTATGCTCCCTGTTTTTTTGCCGAACTCTATTGTAGCACAAAACTTTTATTCGGAAGGAGCCTCTTCTTCATTTGGTTCTTCAGTTACTGCCGGATTTTCTTTGACGGCAGTGGATTGATTCAGAATATACTTGATATGATCCAAATTCTGCTCGTTTCCGCCCATCTTGGCGTAACCGTCGATCTTGAAGTAGTCGAACTTGTATGCCTGCAGCCTGACGCCCTTTGTGTCGTCTGCTCCGTCACCTGAGGAGTTGCCTTCTATGGTGTAGACGATCTTATTATCGGGATCGACACCGACGACCAGACCGACATGGTAGTAATTCTTCTTGAATCTTTCGTCAGTATCATCTGGTTCGCTGAACATGATGAGGTCTCCGTTTTTAGGATCATAATCTTCCTTGACGCTATAGTGACCCGCATCGTACAGATCCTCGTGCATGTTCTGTACCGCCGCCCACGCAGGACCGTTAGGATCTATCACATTATCAGGGCCGACATCTTTGACTAAGCTTCCGTCAAGAAATCCGCACTGACTGATGATCCATGTTGCATAGTTGGCGCACCACTCTGCAGTCTGTTTACCGTAATGAGCGTACTCATAATTAAAGAAGTTATGTTTGCCATCATGCTCCATGATGCCGAGGGTCGTCTTGGCAAGTTCGATCAACATGTCGTTCCTGTCGTAGCCGCTCTTGTCGGCGTTTTCGAGATAGAAAAGGAATTCCAGGCGCTTGGAGGAAGTGGTATTTGCCTTAAAAGCCTGAATGAAATCGTCGTTGTAGGTGTTGTTTGAGTGGAGCTGGGTCAGCCTGTCACACACGACCTTGTCGACGGCTTCATTGATGAGCCTGGTCTGGCCGGCGCCGTCATGCTGACCTGCCGCGTAGATGCCGGCGAGACTCGGGTAGCCGAAGATGGCCGAAGTGTTGTTATAAATGAAGTCCTCGGAAAAGCCCATGGTCTTCATGCGGCTTATGACGTTGAGGTAACCTCTGATCTGATTGTCGGTCGCGGCGATGTTCTTTGCTACGAGCATCTCCTTAAAGGAGCCGAGCACGATAGGATCCAGAGCGCCGTGTTCATCGGTAAGGTTCTTGACGAGGAGTCGGAATCTGTCATCCTCAGTGAACTCGGCATTGCCGAGCCAGGCGTCGAATGCTTCCAAACAGAGGACCTGATCCTTGCTCGAATAGCGTCCGGTCAGGGCGATGTCGTCGAAATAGTGAGACGTGAATATCGATTCCAGCCTGTCGACGATCCACTCGTGGTCGTGGTTTTTGATCAGGTGATCATAGATCAGGCAGAAGTTGCTTAGATCGCCCGTGGTTATGTCCTTGATGCCATTCTTGTGAAGCATGGTCGTGACGGCATCCCTGGTGGCCTTGTCCTCATAACCGCCCGGTCTTACGAGAGCCATGATTGTCTCATACGCATAGACTTTTCTTGTATTCTTTAGCGGCTCGAAAACATTCAGCACCGATAAAGCGGTAAGGTCATTCACGCTCTCTGACTTGTTAAGAAGGGACTCCAACTGCTCCATTGACTTGAGTGCTCCTGAAAGGGTCGAAGAAAGGTGCATTGCGGATCTGAAGATCTCGAACGAGACCTCATCCACATGTCCGTAAAATCTTACGAGATTGGTATTAAGAAGTTCGATCTTCTCTTTGACCTTGTTTACTGAATCACTTGCCGAATCGGCTGAATTTCGTGCCATGTTCCATATCCATGACAGATCGCCTGTCACGGATGTGTTATCTATCGGCGCAGAATATGATGAACCTGCGATCGTTTCCTTAAGAGAACTGATCTTGGTCAACGTATCATTTCTGCTGCTTTCGTCGTAATCTCTGTTCATGTTTTCCCCATATCAACCTTAATTATTCATCGTTCATTACAAAACCGTCGGAACAGGCTACGTAGAGTTCTTTCTCAAAGTAGTTCTCTACGACCTGATCTTCATAGCCGGCGATCATTCGCATATTTCTCTCGGTTCCGCCCATCTTGCAGTAACCGCCAATCCTCTCCCAATCCATGTCATAGGACTTGATGTGGATGCCGTGCTTTTCTTCCGCCTCGGTTCCCTGCTTTCCGCCTACATTTCCTTCTATTGTGTAAACCTTGTTGTTTTCTTCGTCCACGCCAAGGACCATACCTATGTGATAGATGTTGATCTTATCCTTCCAATACTCTCTGAACAGGATCAGATCGCCGTTACACGGAGTGTAATCTACTGCTTTGGCATAATGCTCGTTAGCCCGGAATACCGTTCTGTAGCCGGGGGCATCTGCCCAATAGTATTCCGGGATCGCATTTTCAGGGGTTACATCCTCTACGATAGAACCATCGAGAAGACCGCCCTTGCTGATCATCCAGCTGACGAACATGGCACACCATCCGGCACCCTGTTTCTTACGTCCGAGCGAATCTTCATAAAGTTCGCCGAAATAAGTCTCCTGAAAATCTGCCCATGGCTCTATATCTTCATACCCGAGGAAACATCTGGCAAATCTCATCGTGAAGTCCAGCTTTTCATCAAGAGGAATAGCCTCTCCCCTGTCCAAACGGCCAAAATAGTCAAGAATACTCATCTGCTCACGAAGAGTGGTATTGGAGTACAAAACATCGATGAATCTTTTGGATATCTCATTATCCATTTCAAGCTGCTTGTTGAAGCCGGTCTTTACAAAATCATTGATGATCGAATTGATCGCGGCCGTCTGCGAGGCGCCGTGCTTGGTGCCGACGTAGTAAATCATCTTGAAGTTGTTGTTCTCGTAGAATGAGACGAAGTTTTCGTACAAGAGCTCGTCGGAAATGCCGGCTTTTTTGAAGCTTTCCATTGTTTGGAGATAGCCTTTGATGTATTCATCCGACAAGGTGTTCACGCCCTTTTTCGCGATGAACCTGCGGTATGACTCGAGCACCTTCTGATCGAGTGTGCCGTTCTCGCCTCGAAGGCCGTTGACGAGCAGATTATACTTGATGCACTCTACATTCTTTGTCGAGAGGTATTCTTCGAGATATTTGAGACAAAGCGCCTGGTCTTTTCCCGAGTACCTTCCGGTCACTTTGATGTCATCAAACCACGGGGATGCGATTATGATCTCCATCCTGTCCGTTATCCATTCCACGGTATAACCATGGTGGATAAGATGATCATTGATGACCAGGAAGTTATGGAGGTCATCGTCGGTCACATTTTTAAGGCCGTTGCCGTGGAGGTAATCCTTAAGCCAGGAAGCTGCCGTCTCGTCCAGCGAACCGGAGCTTCGCATCAGAGCCTTAACATACTCTGCAGCACACTTTACCTTTGCCTTATGTATCCTATCGAAAACGTTCGATACCGAGCACGGAGTAAGGTCATTCAATTCATTTGAATGTGAGAGCAGGGACTCTGCTTCCGTCATGGTCTTAAGCGCTTCATTAAGTACAGTCGACAGGTTCAAAGCGGAGCTGTAGATCTCCTCGGATATCCCGTCCACGCCGTTAAAATAGTTGGTTATCTTGTCGCCTAATGTCTGGAGTTTGTCCCGAAGTTCGATGGCTCTTGAAGAAGCAGACGCTGCCGCATTATCCGCGCAGGTCTTCGCATAAGAACTCTCACTGCTGCTTAAACTGCCGTAATACTTTATCCCGTAAGAGTTAGGATTGATGTCCTGTCTGATGGAACTGATCTGCTGTCTCAGAGTCTGAACGTAATCGCTGTCATAATATCTGGTCATGGTGCTGAACCTTACTTCTTTTTCCCGCTCTGAGCTTCCTTGCTGTTAGCCTTCTCGGCAACATTGTAGTTCGCGCAGGCTTTCTTAAGGTAATTAGCTGACGCAACAAACATATCGTCCGTTTTCTTTCCCAACTGATCTACCAGAACAAGGCATGAATTAATCTGAGCGAGTGCATCGCCTGATCCGCTGATCAGGTATTGTGCCTCGTTGTAACCGGGCTTCTTGGAGTTAAAATCATTAGCGTATTCGCTAAGTTTATTCAGATCGATATTTGTTCCCATAGTTCTTTCCCGTTAAATGCTGTTTGCGACCCTGTCTTCTTCGTCAAGTATCTCGTTCTTTATCCTGTCCAGCAGAGAATCGACCATGACCTCTGCCCCGCTGATCGTACTTTGGAGATCAGCAAGTTCACTTATCATCATATCGACTGCCATGTGAACGGAGCTGCTGTCACCTTCACTGAAACAGTCAGCGGATATTCCCTTATAAAGCCCGATAAGAGTATCCATATTTTCATCTATGGTCTTACCTTTATGAGTTGCCAAGGGCTGATAGTTGTATACGGATTCTTCATTGATCGAATTAATCTTTCCCATCTGTCTATCCTCAAGCGTAATATGAATTGATAGTGTTCAATGCGCGATCATAGTTATCGTCGACCGTTGAGTCGGATACCATCCGCTCAATGGATTCCATTGCCTTTTGTACTATCGGCGAATTTGAATTTACGTTTCTGGAATTAGACAGCAATGATGAAACATCCCTGTCATAAACACCGCGGCTTGAAATAGTCGCACTCTTTATAGCATCAAGCTGCTCGTTAAGCTTCTTGCGTAATTCTTCCTCTTCAGGCATATCATTATCCACCTTTTCACACAATAACAACATTGCGATAATATCAAAAAAATCATATTATCGCAATGTTACTTCTTAAAATAATAATATTTTAATGGTATTTTTTACTTATTTTTGATGTACGAATTTAAACAATATGTCGTTCGCTTTTGCATCAATTTGAGTTAGCCAAAATAGGTGAGAACAGCGTCTTGATCTTTATGATCTCCGAACCCTTAAGGTAGTAACACTCACCCGGAAGGAGCGGTTTGTTGAACTGACGCTTGGTAGCCGTGGAGATAATAGTAACCTTAATATCATCGAGATTATCAAACATGAACACATTAAGGTTGTCCTTCATGCCCTTAAGTATCTCGTTTCCGCCGTATCCGACATTCTCGTTAGGTACGGAATCAAAGATGACACATATACCGCAGCTCTTATATTTTGTCTGGATATTCTTATAGATCGCCAGCGTCTCCTTGTTTCCGACTATCGAATCAAAAACGTCAGGGTTGCTTATCATAAGAATCAGAATGGCCTCCTCATCCTTGTTATATTCACCGCTTCGCATGCGTTCATATCTGCCCGCCAGAATCTCGTCGATACCGGCAAGAGTTTCATGGATCGATTCAGCATCGATAGAGTATGACTTGACACGATCATTATCCTTATATGATGCGAACTCTTTCTTATAGCTGTCCACCAGATAGACATCCGTCTTGAATGAAGGATCCTTTTCATCTATCGCACCAAGGATAGTACGAAGGACATTCGTCTTTCCGTTTGCAAGTTTACCTGAGACACCGAATACACCGAGATTGTACAGATCGATAGCATACGGTGTGACATCCGCGAAATCCAATCCGATATTGACCATGGAAGACTTGCTGTAGTCCTCTCTGCTGAATTCCGGGATCATGGACTTCAGGTATACGTTCGGCATCTGAACAAGTCTCGGAACAGTCTTGTTGCTGTGCTTCTTGTTGCACATCTCAATGAATTCCCGGATAGACTCTGCTCTGTCGATCTCTCGCTCACCCTCAAATGCCAGATAGGTCTGACACTCGTACAACGTCCTGTCTATCTTGACAAGGCTTCTGCCCGGAACATTCTTCGGTCTCATTCGTGTAGATCCGAAGAGGAAACTGTACTCAGATTCTTCATTACATGTCAATGACAGTCTGGTCGTAAAATTCGAGAGATACTTATATCCGAATCCGGTTGTCTGTGCGTTCGCGGCAACTACACAGATACCCAGGGAAGCACCTTCACGCACGATATTCAGGAACGGATCATCTACCGTAACATACAGCTCTTTCAGTACATTGATGTTATCCACGATGATCACGATCTGACGAAGATCCTTATAACCGCCGTCGAGGTACGACGCAAATGAACTTACACCTTTTGATGACAGCTTTTCTTTTCGAAGATCCATCTCGGAATAAATGATCCTGAAGAAGCTCTTCATCTTATCATCCTCATTCGGAAGAATGACCGAACTGACATGATTAAGCTTATCAAATTGCTTCAGGACACCCGATGCGAAATCAAGGAGATAGAACTGTATCTCGTCCGGTGAATAATTCAGAGCCGAGTAAGAGATAATGTTCTGAAGGACGCTGGTCTTTCCCATCTGAGAAGAACCCAGGATCCATACATTACCGTCGGCCAGGTCGATACTATACTGTCCCTGATACTGGTTGTCGGGATCGTCATAAATACCGATCGGAATAACATAAGAACTGTCACTGATCTTTGTCCTGTCGATAAGTATACGGTCTTCCAACGGAGGCAGACATATAGGCGGTAGCTTAGGAAGCTCGATCGAATCGCAGTAATTGCAGACAGATCTTACGATACTCTCCAGCTGAGTAAGAGTACTGCCTCCCGCATTATTCTTTTTCTGCTCGAAAAGAACGGAGTGCTTGCCGCTCAGATTCAGAGCAAAGACCTTAAATGGCTTTACATCATCCTCGGAGATGACAGAAGGAGCACCGCTGTATGCAGACTGGAACAATTCGAAGATCTCATTGTTTCCGACCTGGAAATAAGCACGGCCCGGCTCTCTGATCTCAGCCGCAAGAGGTGACTTAAGGACTTCATTACTGTCGCCCTTATTCTGTACTTTCAAACAGAGCTTGAACTTCGAGTTACTCCAGATCTGGTCATCTACGACACCGCTAGGTTTCTGAGTAGCGAGGATAAGGTGAACACCGAGGCTTCGGCCGATACGCGCGGCACTTATAAGTTCCTTCATGAAGTCAGGCTGATCCGCCTTAAGTTCCGCGAACTCATCGACTATAACGATCAAGTGCGGCAACGGTACCGTAACCTCATTGTTCTTGTACTTTTTGATATATGCATCTATGTGATTGACTTCTGCCTCGGCAAAGAGTCTCTGTCTCTTTTTCAATTCAGCCTTAATGGACAGCAGGGATCTCTTGATCTCTCTGTCATCAATGTTGGTGATAGCACCGATAAGGTGTGGCAATGTCGAGAACTGGTTTGCCATACCACCACCCTTAAAGTCAATGATAACAAAACTTACTTCGTAAGGATGGAATCTGAGCGCCAGAGACAGGATGTAGCTTTGGAGGATCTCACTTTTACCGGAACCCGTGGTACCTGCAACAAGTCCGTGAGGTCCGTGGAATTTCTCGTGGATATCCAGAGCAACAACTTCATTCTTCGCATCAACACCCAAAGGAGCAGCCATGGATTTAACGACATTCGACTCCTTCCAATTTGACTCGATAGGAATCTTGTTAGGATTCGTGATCTTAAGAAGTTCGAACAAAGAGATATTCTTCGTCAATGTGTTATCAAGACTTATCTCTTCAGCATAGACAGGTGCCAGCTTCATAACGAGTTTCTCGGCATCCATCGGATTGATCGTCTCATATACAAAGTCCAGTTTCTTACTGGAATCGCCGCTCTCGATGAGTTCGCCCCTGTTTTCGGTCGCATCCAATCTTATAATGTTCTCACATCCGTTCGGAAGGATCTCTTCCAATTCTTCAAAGAAGATAAAGACCGCACCCAGCGAGTTGGCTTTTTCGATAAAATTCGACAGAGGATGCTTACGAAGACCAATACTGTCAAAAACGATTATAACGATCTTCGGGAAATCGACCTTTTCCGATTCCCTGTATGACAGCACCTTGTACAGATAATCAAATACTAACGTCTTGCTCTCATTATCACAAATGATATTACGTGCATTGATATCTTCATTGTCCAGATGCGGAAGATACCTTAACCATCTGAAATTATTCTTCTGCTCTTCTGGAAACATAAAATACAGTTTTGTATTGCTGTAGTGCTGACGAACAGCAAGGTCAACGACCATATTCCTCAGTACGGAAAGTCTGACCTCAGGATTACCTACGACACCCAAGGCATTGATCTTTCCCAATTTGACGACGATCGGAGCTTTGGATATATATTTGAACTCTTCTGCCAGCTGTTCCGGAATAAGCGCCAGTTCGTCTCTTGTATCCAGTGTTTCTCTGTTTTTGTAATCTATCCTCGCTCTGGCTTCAGCAAAACCTGTTCCGAGTCTGACATCAAGAAAGTCTTCGTCCTCGACATCGCGGTTGAAAAGGTCAGCAGAGAAATCCTCTACCATCTGCTGTTCCTGGGCGAGCGAATAATACATGCTCTCGAGAGCTTCCAGTTCTTCTTCACGCTTCTTCGTGATCTCGATACGCTTATTCTTGATGTACTCGGTGTACTTTTCCTCACGTTCGATCACGGATCTCTTGTATTGCTTCTTTTCATTAACAAAAGTAATAACAGAAGTGATGATACCCATACCGACCATTGCGGCTCCGAGGATCAATATCTGTTTTCCTCTGTTATAGAGCATGGCTCTCATGAACATGGACACACCCATCATTCCGACAGTAGGGAGCAATGTCAAAAGCAGATTTCTCTTTGGCTCTTCTCTCGGATTGTCAGGATCGAGTATCTCGATCGGTGTATCTGACAGAACAGTCTTAACCCTGGTATTCCTGTTGAACTTAGGATATTCCAGCGTACTCTTCTGCTCGAGGATCTTGGTCGTACTGAGATTATTTACCGTAATGGAATTCGAATCCGACAGATCTGTATAAAGATGACCGTCGAAAAAGTAGAATGCATATTCCAAGATGAATATGAAGTCATAATCATGCAGTTCTCTTTGCTTATTCACGAATCTTCCGTTTACCAGTACACCGTATTTGGTATTGTTGTCTTTGATCGTGTATCTTCCCTGCTCATGGATTATCTCGATATAATCCGCTCCGAGAAGTTCATCCTTAAGATAGATCGAAAACCTGCTGTCACGGCCGATAAGGATATGTTCAGCATTCTGAATATCAATGGAGTAATCATATTTCTTGTCACTGAAAACAAAGTTCAGTATGAATGACATATTGAATATTACTCTTCCGTCGCTCTCGGTCTTGAATGTCAGTTCATCACCGTGATTGAGAGTCTTGGAGACCATCTTGGTGACACCGTTATAAAGGAAGTAAACATCACCGTCGCAATTAACAGACCATCCGTCCTCAACCCGTTCCAGAACCACATTGATGCTGTTGGCGGACTTTAAGGCAAGATCACTGTCCTCATTATTTCCGATCGAGAATCTTTTTTTATCGGCATCAAGAATGATGTCCTTATAGAATTTGCCCGAAGAGATGACGATCTTATAATTATCCATTGTAATCACTCCTGACAAAATTAATTATCGTTCCGTTCCTTACTCCGAACTTATCGAGTGTCTCGGAACCGCTCAGGAAAGCGACCGGTTTTTCCGCTTTCAGGAAATAGTTATATCTGTCATTCTCGTTAACACCGAGCTTCATCCCTCTGTTAAGCGCTATAAACAGATCCTGCGCCGTTATATCCAACGGAACCTCTATATCGAGTTCAAAACCCGAACTGTGATTAATGAACTTAACTACTGCACTGTTACTCATTTGTCCCTCATCCTGATCAAATGTACCTGATGCCCAGACGTTCTATATCCGGGATCAAGCCTAATTCCTCTATGCTCTTTCTCGAAAACTCGGGATCACTGCAAACATAGTCCGTAGCAAACGGAGTTTCCGATCTGTCAGCGGTTTCGTCGGCAAAATTGCAAACAAAACGGAACTTGTTCTTATCCGTGCAATCGATGGCATCAAAGAACACTTTCAACTTATAAAGCGATTCGGCATCCGGCTTTCCGACGATCATGACATTTTCAGCCTGTGCCATCAACTCCGAATTACATTCATTCAGTTCTGAGGAAGTATCTATAACTATGTAATCATAGACACCTGTTTCCCGGATCTTCGTTATCGCCTGGACTATATGTCTATACTGAAGATCCAACGAGGAAAGGCACCTAGGAAAAGGAGGAAGATAGAAGAATCCCTCTGTTCTTATCCTCGATTTGATTCCCTCGTAGAAATTGATATCCGTCTCCTTAAACCTCTTTACGGCTATATCATCAAGAGGTGTCTTATCCTTAAATCTGAATGCATGATTTTGCAATTGTCCCACATTGATATACAGAACTTTTTTATGCTTATTCGTAAGGGCCTCGGAAAGACCCAAAGCCATTGTGGTAGTTCCTGCCCCGCCGATAGGAGAGTATACCACGATAAGATCAGTAACTATTCCTTCTGCCTCTTCGATCCCTCTCAGGACAGAACAACTGCAGATCTCATTAATGATCTCCTTAACACTCAGATACTTATATACAAGTTGAACATTGAGTTTTGATGTCTGTTCCGAAGACTCTTTCTCTTCATCTGTAAACAGCAGTACATCAGTGATCCTGAGCTTGGAATTGATCTCCCGACCGATATTCTTATCAGTGATAAAGACATCGATCTCATTGTCTTTTTCAATTTCCCTCTCAAAGATCTCCGTATCACTATACAGAGAAAAATCGCAATGTTCATCATACATCTCGACGAGTTTGGATAGGATCGGCAAGATGTATTTTGTATCTTGATATAAAAGTACAACTCTTTTCTTTCTCATCTTTATTACCTGTCACCCGAACTGACCGTCAAAGCGATCACTGAGATGTTGTCCGTCTCCTTTTTCTCTTTTGCTCCGTTAACCAGTTCTTCGCAGATGTTCTTAACATTTTTTCTCTCGCGGCGCATACATTCTTCTATCAGCGAATCGTCCTGTGTCTTATATATGCCGTCGCTGCACAAGAGGAATGAATCACCGTCACTTATATCTATCTCCGTTATATCGAGCCTGAATTCCTGCCTGAACCCTATGCAGTCCGTAAGGACTGTCTTAACGGTTGTTACACCGTCAACAAGATTGGTCTTCTCGCACGAATGGTCCGTAGTCATTCTGTTAAAGTGCCACAATATATTTTTACGAAGCCTATAACATCTGCTGTCACCAACATGTGCTATAACAGCCCGCTTATTGAACACTGCCAACATCGTAAGTGTAGTTCCCGAACGGACACCCTTATCCGCAGACATCTTCATTATGCGGCTGTTGGAATCAATAACAGAATTCCTAAGAGAGTCTGTATCGATCGTTCCCTTTCCTTCGGAATATCTGGTCAATTCTGATTCCCACCAGAGATTTATCCTCCGTATACAAGTTTGGCTTGCCCTGTCGCCTTCAGACAATCCTCCGACTCCGTCTGCAACGGCAAAAAGACCTGCCACACTGTCGTCTATTTCGGCAACCTTATAGACGAATGAGTCCTCATTCACATCTTTTCTTATTCCTACATCGGAAATACCGTAAACATCAAGGAAAAGTCGGCTCATAGCTTAATATCCTCGACTTCAAACTCAAGATTGGCGATCTTGACAAGATCACCTTCTTTTATGGTAGCGATCTCATCCTTTTCCAATCTTTTTCCGTTTACGAAAGTACCGTTGGAACTGCCGAGATCCGCAATATATGCCTCGCCGTTTTCAAAACCCGCCTTACAATGCACGCGGCTTACCGCTTTCGAAAACGGGATCACCTGATCAACAGATTCTTTTTGCTTTCCGATAATGCTCTCTCTGGTCCTGATCTCCATTCGAAGCGGATAGTCATCACCCTTGTAAACAAGTGCTATTCCGACTGAGCCATCATCAAGTATCTCCGTAGCTCCGCCTTGAACATGTATCACAGGAGTAGGATCACCGGATTCCTTCTTCTTAGTACCGGATTGCTTCATGAACCCAAAGTTAGAGAGTATCCCGTTCTTCTTCGGAGTTTCTATGCCACCATTATTCTGAAACGGTTTGAACTTTTCAACAGCATCCTTTAATTTCGGAATATCTGAATTAGCATCAGCCAAGACAGCCTTAATGGTACTGTCAAGAAGTCCCGTTTCCTCACCGGTACGGCGGATAAACAATCTCAAAGAGTTCGTAAATTCCTTAACATCCGAGAAGAAAAATGAGTCTTCAACGGGCAAGTATAACACCCGGATTTTACTGTCTGTCGCATTATAAAAAACAAAGTGAGGATCAAGACACAGATTGCAAACGTTCAAAAAGCCGTTCTTCTCGATAACGTCAATACAATCAAACACTTTGAGTATGCATGATTTCCACTCATCCATATCGATCTTCTCAAGTGCACTGACAAAACTCATGCACTCTTCAAAAGCATATAGATAAGCAAAGGAATCGTTGTACTTGATCTGGTACGGGATCAGAAAACCGCTCTCCGAGACATTTCTGATAACGCGCAACTCCAAGTCAGAAGCCTCAAATTCAAGAGGATCCGCTAGTACGTTCTGAGTATCAAAAGAAATGCACTCAAGTTTTCTCATAACTCCCCTAACCAGAATAAAGTTATTGGTAAACGTGCCCGTAAACAAACACAAAACCCCTACTAAATCTATCACAATAACAATGATAGTTCAACAAATCGACTCGTGACAACAAGTAAGGGAAATGGATAATTATCTGAATTTTTCCTGAGTCAGATGATGTTCTTCCATAATTTTCTCATCAAATTCTGCGAACATCTTTTCGTAATTGTTTATGATATATTGTCCGTTTACATTCTCGCCGAAAACATCGCTACCATATTCCTTGAAAATTTTAACCAACTCATAACGATTTTCTAGTGAATTAAAACCAAACAAATCCTCAGGCGAAACGGAAGATTCAAGAAGATTATTGTATGAATAATAATTCTCAATCAAAAGATCAGTAATGTAGTAATTATCTTTGCTTTTTTCATCCTTTGGCGAACTATCATTGTAATCCATCTGTTCAACTAACTTTACCCAACTGTCATCACTTTCGTAATTCTTTAACTCTTCAGCCGTTGGAAAGGTATAAAGGTAGTCTTGGTAGCGATAAATTGCTTTGTAATAATCTGCTATGTCATACAATTCATCCAACTGGTCATTCAGCCATAAGACGCCTATTCTGTTAACGATATCTATTTCATAAATTGAATCTTTCTTTTGTGGACGGTCATAATCAAAATCTATATAATCCAGTTTCACCTCTTTATCCTCAAAAGAATTACCGATAAGCTTGAATTTTACACTAAATGACAAAGGAAACTCTTTTACAACTTCCTCCGCTAACAAAAACTTCTCCCTTGCTCCCTCTTCCAAATAAGGGAAATTAGCCAACCATTCAAGTTTATCGACCGCTTGATCTAGCGGCGTAGTATAATCTACAACTGTTTTACCTGTTTTAACATGATAACATTCTTCAAACTCTTCTTTGCTAATATCCATGTTGCTTTCTCCGACCAACTCATTTGCTTTTTTACAAGAGACCAAACCCAAGAGGATGCCAATCCCTATCAAAACACATATAGCCTTTCTGAAATTACTTTTCATATCTCTACCTATAGTCATTAGGATTAATTCCCGGAATTGAATCCGGAGGAGTGCATGAATTCTGTTCAAAACGTTCTCCCGGATGATCCCTCCAAAAATCGTTAATGAAGGCATTACATACATCATTCACATCGTCCGTGGTTAACTCTCCAAAAGGCGGATAGTTCTTATGCTCAGTCCAAAACATTGTATAGTACACCTCAACACCGGCAACAAACCTCTTCTTTCTTTGGGAATCAGCTAAGTCAGGAGCGCAAAGGTACTCACATGTTTCGATTGAAATCGATTTGCTTCCAATAACCTGAGGGTCCACGTTTTGTGTTACACATGCATAAGAAACCAAGATTTGGACTTGATTCATATCAACATAATAGTTTGGCAAAACCGTGATGTAATTAGGGGTATCAGACATATCATTATCAGAGTAGTATGACCCATAAGCACCTGTATTTCTGCAAAAAGTAACTGTATCATAGAATGCATCTCTATCATTCAAATATCCACTCAGCCAATTGTTGTATGCTTGAGCAGCATCTCGTTCGCACGCGAAATCTAATGCTCGTCCTCCTAAAACGCACAAACCACCAATCACTTTAAGAGCCGGAACTCCGGTAACATTGCACCACAATGAAACATAACTTCCTAATGCAGAACCAACACCACTTCCAGATGGAAAAGAAGGAATCCTTATGGAGATATCATTTGCCTCAAAAGCACCATTCGCAGCTGTTCCGGCGCAATTAAGCAATCCACATACAGTAGCAGGTGAACGCCAAAAATCCGACCACGGTTTTACAGTCTGTTCAGTCGAGGCGATAAAAGCACCGTCTTTTTCTCTTTGACTCATTTCCAAATCTCTACAAAAATCTGTTTCGCAAGACCAAACTGTAATATACTCAATATTTGATTTCTCCAAAAGTCCATTATTATCATAGATAGGGTTTCCATCGTCATCCATGAGAATATAACGATAATTCATTGGTCCAAAGTCGTTAGAATAAGTTATCACGGACCTTTCAGAAGGGTGAGACTCAACGTCGTCTTCATCTGAAAAAGTTCCATTTGTCAAAGTTTCTCGTTCGACATGAAAACTGCCAAAAAATGGCTTCTTTACGAAATAATGATCATCACCAGGGAATGGATCGCCTATCTGACCATCATACATAATATCAGGATTAACACAATTAGAATTTCTATATTCTTCGTACGCTTCCGGATCAGTAATAACGTACGGTAATGCTATTGTCTGATTACTTCTACAGATTGCCAAAATGCAGTCATTGAATTGAATGGAGTTTAGATGTTTTTCTTTAAAACTCTCCATGCTATCACCCGAAGCATAATACTCCCAAGTTAAAGTAGAGTTCAACGCACTGATAAAAAGTTCTGAAGACGGTCTTAATGAATAGTTGAAATATATAACATCACAAGTTCTATCGCCGGTGTCAACTATTTCACAAAGTCCGGAATTCAAACCAGAGGAGTCCGGCGCATTGAAATCCTGCGTGTAGAAGCGACTAACAAATTGAGTAAGAACTTCACTGAATTCTTCGTCATCTTTAAAATCATGGTTGTCCAAATAGTAAGTCGTTGCCAAACAAAGACTATTTACTACCATTGCATCATGATTTGATAGCGGCTCACCATTTTGAATTTTCGTATCCAACATATCCAAACAGGAGTCCAATTCATCATAATTGAAGGAACCGTCATCGTTAACACATCTGTCGTAATAATAATCCGCATAATATGGGAGTGCGTTTTGTACATACCCCCCTATTGTATCAATGGCACTACCGGTAACAATATAATTCTGAAAATCTCCCGTTCCTAATAACGAATCACATAGCATACTAATAGTTTGATTTAGTGTATCCAGGATTCCCTTCGCAATTATAACTTTTTCAGATATTTGGCCACATGTTTCCTCGACTTCACCATAGTAATTATTCAATTTGAATATTACGTTGTCCAACTTAACCCTTATGCCATTAATGTGAGACAAAGCATCATCAGCAGCACCTACACATGAAGATTTTAGCCATTGCCTATCAGTATGAACAGTAGTTGTAGAAATGCCCGCAGAATAACTGATCGGATTAACTGAATCTTTTGCATTATTGATTCCTCTTTCCAAGTCACTCTGATATTTCCCACCATAAAATCTCGTACTCATAATTCTCCTTAATCAAGAAACAGAATTGGATTCTTCGCACAAGTTAATATTATATTGAGCTTTGTGCAAATAGTTGCTTGTCGCAGAATAAAGTCTGTTAATATTTTTCTGAAGGTCTGAATAGGCAACCAGACTACTTTTAAGATCAGCAATTGTGCTTCCTTTACAGTTCGATAAGTCTGATTCTAAAGCAGTTATATTATCTTCCCTCAAATTACTGTCGAATTGCTCAACATACGTTTGAAAGGCAGCTGAATTAACATCAATCATATGGAATCAATCCTCCAATATCGTAATCGACAATGTGTCCTCTTTTTCGATAATGTCTGATCTAATCAGTCCAATAGCTTCGTCAAGCAACGTATTCACATCCGTAATAAAAGGATCTAATGCCAATGCCTGATCCTGTAACGCACTAATAACGCCATGCGCAGTACTGGAATCTTCACTTCCGAACCCATTGTTTTCAATATTTATCAATCCATCGGAATACGAGTCTAACGAATTGTTTATCTTTAAACCCTCTCCTGATGCTCCCGAGAAAGTCGGTAAAGCATCTATTTGATCTGTATCCAATTGTGTAATAATACCCATATTACCCTCTCTTTGTATCAAGGCGTAGCATTAACTACATTATTAATTGCACTATCATATTCACCATCATAAGTATCTACCGATAGTTCCGCTTGCAATTCTTCAATAACTTTACTCAGCACAATGGAAGAAGAATCTAGTTTTCCTATCTCAGTACTCAATGTATCCACATCTGCATCATATTCCCTCTTGCTTGAACGAGTTTCACTAGCAAGATTTTGTAACTGTCCCCTGTCCTCCATCATTTCTGCATAGGCAGAAGAGTCAACACTACTCGAAGAACCTGTCGATGAACCAGAAGATGATGGTGACGGAGAACCTCCACTTGTTTTAGTTGTTGTTGTTGTTTTTCCACTACCGGAACTTCCCGAAGACGAATTCTTCGGCTTATATAGGTTCTCGTAATATTTGCACTTATCTTCGTAATCACTCATAACTATGTTCTCGAAATAAAAAAGTTGTTCGGGAACCGAAGTTCCCGAACACAACTAACATTAAACGCTTGCTCTTGAGTTAGCTGCCTCAACCTCATCATAGTTGGTTGCTGCTGTATCAAGATCCTTGGAAACACCGTCCAGATATGCTATTGCATTAGCAAATGTCTGGTATGTTGCACGGATATTATCTGAGAAAGTCTTGGAAGCTGTACCGGACCACTTTCCTTCCAAATCCTCAACACTCTTCTGAATTGAACCATAAAGAGTATCCAAATCTCCAGAGAGCTGACCAAATGTTGATGACAACTCTCTTAAATCAGCTGATGATACGTGTAAGTTATCTGCACCCATTTCTGTATCCTCCTTTCCCCAAAAATTAATGCAAAATAATACAATAATGCATTATCACAATATGGATTATACAAATTGTTGCGCCAAACCTCAATAATTCTAAAAATATTTGTTTTTTTTTGTGCACATGCTCTATACACTGCAAATAATTTTGTTAGGATTTACAGATTTACGAAAAACGTTTTGGCATAGTACCGAACGAAATACGAAACGCTCCGGGCAAAAAAGTGATATTTAGTGGCAAAATTGTGAAGTCAAATATATGTCAATATCTGTACGGCAAAATGCTAGCATCAATGCATCTGTCCAAATACTCTTCACTTCGAGTAAAGCCCAATATAACAGTCTCTCTGGAAGTGCCACCTTCAAGAAGACCTATCCAGTAGTTCATTCCACCGGACTCTCCTTCTCGGCCCATAAATGTCAGATATAGGCGGTTTACAAACTCCTTGTTAGAGATGTTTTGATCTTTGAATTCTTTACTGAGGAAGAACTCAAGACCAACCTCTTCACCTGTTATTCTGTGGCTTGACAAAAGAAGCGCCCAATAAGCCATTCCAGGGTAATCCGGATCACGGTTAAGAGCAGTTTTATATAAGTTCTCCGTAAAGTCAGCTACGATTGATGACGGACTTACATTAACCTTTGGCATTATGCTCGTTCCGGAACGTATTCCATAGGTAGCACACATATCAGCCCATTCCTGCGAATCAACGAAAAAGTCAACACAGTCTGCTCTCGAAATCTCCTTGGAAGAGAGCTTTTCCAGCCAATAGTTCATTCCGGAATCATCAGGCTCACGGCTGAAGAAGATACTGTATAGAACTCTGACAAACTCCTCATCAGAATAGTTCATAGAAGCAAATTCCGGACTCTTAATAAAGTCTTTCGCAGCCTGTCCACCAGTTATGGTTTGTGATTTCAAAAGATCATACCAATATCGACTACCCTCTGTATCAGGAAGTCTATCAAATGTACATTTGTATAAACCTGAAACAAATCCGCCAACATCTTCTCTGGAAACAATATCACCAGGGAGATAGTTATAGAGCGAATCTGGTGTCGGGGCCGGTTTGGTTGTAGGTGCCGAAGTCGGAATTGCCTTAAAAACAGCAATATAATTTCGATTTGTTCCATCAGCAACAAAAGAATAGGTTTTGCTGGTGGAAACATCTGTAATATCTGAAAAATTATCCTCTTCCTGCCATTTAACAAATTCGTAACCGCTCTTAGGCTCCGCACTTATCTTAACGGCAGAACCTTTTTCTGCACTAAAGGATTGTGTGCATGTACCTCCGTTTGAAGGAGAACAAGATGTCGATATTCGTGCAGTTAGAACAGTAGTATTGATATCATAGCTGATTTCAGATGAACTGGAACTGTAATACCTAAGATATTTATAACTTGTATTCGGATCAGTATATTCAGTTACTCCCTTTAAATACAAATTTTTCACAGTCGAGAGAGCAGAAATATCTAGTGTTTTAATGTTATTGTCGTATATACGTAATGCTGATAATGGCCGATTATAGTTTGTGCAAAACTTAATGTTAGTTAACTTGTTTGAGTAACAAGTAAGAGACCCCAGATTCTGAATGCTACTTACGTCCAATTCTGTAAGTTTATTATTTTGGCACTTCAGAGTTTGTAACTCAGAGAGTTTACTTACATCTAAGGATGTCAACTTGTTACCATTACATATCAATGTCTTGAGATTAGGAAGATTTAAATCCAAAGAGGTTAAATTGTTGGAACTACAATCTATGTATTTGAGATCCTTAAGATAATTTATTCCCGCAAATGAAGATATGTTTTTGTTGGAACAAATGAAAATATCCGCTTCACTGATCTCTGTATCGCTAAGCGAACCGTTTCCATCATCATCAAAAACTTTAACACAATTCATCAAATTAGTATCCGGAAAATGATTGCTGTCAATTATTATTTCGGATGCTGCAAGAGAAGTTATATCAACAAACTGCAAAATGGAAACAACCGATATTATCACAAGCAATACTGATGCCAATCGTTTCATATCTATATCTCCTTTTTTCAAAAAAATACAAGCATTTTTACCTATGCGCGCCATATTTCAATGATTGACTACTATAGATAATAAATTGACAATAAATAAAAATCAACACGAATTGACATCGGGACCACGTCCGTAATAATATATAATTTATTATCAATAATAGAGGATGGGGATTATGAACGAGATTCTCTTCTACGGAGGAATAGTCTTGGCCGGTATTTTTCTATTGGCCTCGATTATCTTGTTTTTTTACAACAAGGTCTATTCCGCTATTGCTTTTTTCTCTCACCGGGACAGAAAATCATATACAAAACCTGCTGTGAAATCCAGTAAGAAAAAGAAAGAAAAGAGTATCTCTGTTGTTCAAGAGTCTTCCCCTCAAATCGGTAATGATGACACTGAGATACTCAAATCTACAGAAGATTATACCGAGATCTTATGTGATGATGTTACAGAAATATTGGAGTAGTTGTTATGAGAAAGCGTAATCTTGTTTTATCTGTTGTTTTTTGTTTAGCCCTTGTTATCTGTTCATTTTTCTCAGCCCTCATTTCCAAAGATGTTGTAGCTGATAACGGACCAATGGTTTTTTACTGTCAAGAAATGGACCCTGTCAACCATATGGGTGTTAGGATATTCACTCCAAATGGTGGAAAAGACTACTTGCGAATTAAAAGAACAAATATAGGCAATCCGAATGATAATTATACATACAGGTTTATCAAGAACGGAGATGTGTATGAAGATAGCAATGTGTATTTACCTGATTTAGTAAATAGTTACAACACTCATCTATATGCATATACAAATTCAGGAAATAGTACTCCAGACACTTATGTAGAACTGAAACCTATCGATTCGCTATTCGAAAAAATCAATAACGACAGCATTGAGATCGGAGATGATTTGATTATTAACCTTTCTGAAGCAGCTAAATACAATTTGAAAGGTGACATTGGTGTTATAGTTAATGACCAGGGTCCTAGTAATCCATTCCACTCCACCATAAGCAATAACATTCTTACAATAAGTGATATTGATTGGAAACTTGGTAAAAACAAGGTTTCTGTTTCTTACTATGATTACGATTACTCTTATGAGTTTAGTGTATTATATTCCCCTGAAATTAGTAATATTACATTGGGAGATGCTTTGTTGACAGGAGAACCAATGGATACTCGCGCCTATATCTATGATTTAAATTTTAAAGTATCTCCTTCAGACGGATTAAAAAAAGTAAGTGTATGTATAAATGATGTTACATTGGATAATAAGTTAGTTTTCCGTTCTGACATTTCCACCACCTCTTCAGATCAATCTTTTATGGTTGATTTGACAGGTGATAATGTATTGGTTGGTCATGAACTTTCATACAGCATAATATTATCTGACGAAGCAGGTAACGCTTTCACCTTTAAGGATGGAGAATTAATAACAGATCAAGATAATGACGACTCATCTTATTCATTTAAAGTTATACCGAATCACGACTTGACCGTTTCTCTAGAAAGCAAGAATACTAACGGTAAGAATATTGCAAAGAAAAACGATGAATTTTCTGTTTGTCTGAATTCGTCTGAAACAATTAATAAAATCATGTCAACCATCGAAGACACTGATGATACATATGATATAGCTGACGAATCTGCATCGACTGGATGGAGTTCTGATGGAGAAGGTCAATACACCTATTCTGGTAAGGTCACCTCCGCCGATTCAGTAAGATATCTGAAAGCAGCATTTTCAGTAGAATACGACAACGGAACAGATTATTATGACCAGTACTCATATAGTGACAAAATCATTATCTATCCTCCGATTAGTATTTCTGTCAATAGTTATGGAACCGCTGATACATTAAATAAAGACGATTCCTTTACCGTAATACTGAATTACTCTTCCAATGCTCCTGCATTATCAATAGTCAGTTTTGCTAATGCTGCAAGTAATCCCACCATCACATCCACAAACGAATCTTCCAGCATCTCTGGGTCAACTGCTACTATTTTCGTATCTGATATATTGGCTTTCTGTAAGGATAGTGAGACTTTTTCATTTTATATGAACGTTCAGGATAATGCAGGAAATACTGCTAGTATCCCTATCTCACCAGGTCACACCTATTATGGAGATTTCGAAGTAAGCAGCAAGATTGTTTTAACCACTTCGAACACAAATAAGTTTACTGACGAAAACGATATTGAGTACGGTTTTGTAAATGATGGTGATTCCCTTAAATTGGAGTTTACAAGTAATCACACTCCGGTCTACTATTCTATTATGTTTAAAGGAATGGGATCTCCTGTAGGTGGTTACGCAACAGAGGATAACGAAACCGGTCTGTTTACCATCGAATTAAATGAGATTTCAAAATATGGGCTTGAGCCAGGAGAAATCGTAAATTTTACAATGTCCTTGATAGATAACAAGTACGAGCCTGCAAGCTTTGATATTGATTTTAACAACATTATTTATTTGAACGGTTACGAAGTAGCATATAATGAAGAATCATTTGGAACTGATAGTTTTCTTACATCAGAAGATTCTATTGACTTGACATTTAGTGCTTCTGACCTCGAGAACACTGATAGAGATGTCAAAATTAAGTCTATTGATCTTGAATACACTAATGTATCAACAAATCAGTCCCATTTTATTGGATGCATAAATGAGGAAGATGGAACATTTGAATCTGTCAAATCCAAGAATGTTTCTATGAGTGTGTTATCAGATATTAATCCACTTATAAATCCTGATAATCTAAAATTGTTGGTTAAGGTTACGTTGGAAGACAGAAGTGGCAACCCTGCTGAGGCCATAATTGATACAAACTGTTATTACTATAGATCGATCGATGAATCGATAAGTAAGGTTAATATTTCCAATTCTCACGACAGTTCTGTAGCTAAGGTAGGAGATACTCTCACCTTGAGTTTCAACTGTACGCATCCGTTAGGAAGCAAAAACAATGTTGATGCAGCCGGAAATCGCATCCTTAAGGGAACTTTGAATGGTGATGCTGTTACATTCACATCCTCAGACGGACTGATTTGGACTGCTGAATTCACTGTTTCAGAGAATAACAAGTGGAATGATAACAGCGGCATTGATCTTTATCTGGAACTTTACGATGAATCAGACAATGAGCATTACGTAATGACAAATAAAGATGTCAGCAATCCTATGGTCTATTATTCTCCGATCAGCATTAGCAACTTTATTTTCAAGTCTGATAATGCAAATGCTGATGGCAAACTTGCAAATGACGATGATAAGATAACTCTTTCTTTTGATTCGACACACCAATTGAAAGTGGAAAATGCATATATTGCTAACAAGAAGGTTGATCTCACAGAAACTGTTTCCGACGGCGTATATTCATATGCAACAACATGCAATGTCAGCGATCTTGAGATCGAAGATAATAATCCTGTTTCATTTAAGTTTGATCTCAACGACCAGGCCGGCAATGAGACATACCATCTTGATTATGAGTCCACGAAGATAAGCGTTATCTATCAGGCTCCTATTGAGTTGTCTGAAACGAGCATAATCAGTAGTAACGATAATGATAAGTATCTTGCAAAAGACGGCAACTACATTACTGTTGAGTTCGAGACTACACATCCAGTCAACATCGTTTCAGCAACAGTTGCGGGCAACGACCTTACTTTGAAGAGCCTTGATAACGACAAGATGCATTGGTCCGGTACTTACCTTGTAACCAACAATATCGTATCAGACAACGGAAAGATCAACGTAAAAGTTGAAGTCGGAGATGACTCAGGTAACGATAATGTTGTTCTGTCTTCCGATGACATCATGTACTATGCACCTTTGACTGTGTCTTCAGCTACGATCTCAACAGATAACAGCAATGACTCGACAAAATATGCCATCGACGGAAATACTGTTGTTGTAAGCTTTATTACAAACCATAAGATTGCAACATCATCTTCTTCATTCAGTCTCGCAGGACGTTCCGGCCTTTCTGTCTCTGAAGAAGCTTTGAGTAACGGTTCTTACAAGTATACTTTCTCCAGAAAGATCGCTAATGGTGAATTGAGCGATCTGTCTGTTGTAGCATTTGATCTGTCTGTAACGGATATCGCCGGAAACAGTACAGTTTCCATGAGCGAGAAATCCTCAGGTGTGATAAATACCATCACTTACTATAGCCCGTTGTCGATAACAACATCTATCGAATCCAGCGGCAACAATTCCAACTATGCCAAGAACGGTGATACTGTCACTGTTAAGGCTACAGTCAATCACGCAGCAACAGCAACTTCTGCTTCACTGCTCGATAAGTCTATGAATGTATCAGGAAATGAAACTACATCCATAACCTTAACATATACTATCTCAACAGCTGAGAGTTCTATGAAGGAAGGCACACTTTCTGCATCACTTAATTTTGCTGATGTAGCAGGTAATACTCTTTCAGTCACAGAGATCAATTCCGGTTCCGTAATCTATGACAGAACAAAGCCATCTATAGATGTCAGCAACGGTTTCTCCGGCTTCTCGGCTGATGACATTACTTTCGATATCAGCATTGCTGACAGCAATATCGATAAGGATAAGACTACAGTAGATGTTAACGGAACGATCCGTAAGATCGGCAGCGGACTTGAAGCAGATGGTACTACTTACTCCACTGTTGTTAAGAACGAGGAAGACGGAACTTTGACAGTAACTATCTCTGCTGTTGACCTTGCCGGAAACTCCGCAACTCCGGTTAAGTACACCGTAACAATTGATAAATCCAACCCTACGGTTACTACCACCACTTTGTATTCAACATCCAATAAGTTGTTCAAGCCTGGACTTGTTGTAGCTGAACTTTTCGAGATAAATGAAGAGAATATGTCTGAGATCACGTGTACTGTATCAGACGGTTCCTCTGTATACGATTGGGATATTAATACTCCACTTGATACAGACGGTAAGAAAACTATCTCGATCATTGCTGTTGATAAGGCCGGAAACGCTTCCGAGCAGTTGGTATTTGACCTTTATATCGACGGAACAGCTCCAAATCCTATCCTGACAGACAAAATTGCTAACAAGGTCTTGAGCGTTGGCACAAACGAATTCAATGACCCTACAACGATCGTATTCAGTCTCCAGGATCTGGCTTACAACCCTGATGAGCCTGATAAGTTTACTAAGATCCTCGTCACTTGCCCTGACGGTTCTGTTGTTGATATCTTGGCTGACAATTCAGTAAATTCTGACGGTGAATACTTCTATGATTTCAGCGAATACGGAACTTACTCTGTTGTATTGGAGGCTGAGGATGAGCTCGGAAATGCAACAGGTGAGATCAAGTACGAGATCAATATCAAGGAGAAGCCGCTTGATGCTTTGAAGCGTGCTTTCTCTACCGATGACGGTGAAGGCGGAACTAAGTTCAACTACAAGAAAGCAGCCATCATCGGAGGCGGATCTTTAGCAGGAGTGGCTTTGATCGCAACCTGCGTGGTCTTCCTCATCAGAAGAAAGAGAATCAGATAATCGCATAATGGGTAAGATCCTTAAGAACAGATATGAATTGCTGACAGAACTCGGCCACGGCGGAATGAGCACCGTCTATTTGGCACGAGATATGAACCTGGGTTCCTACTGGGCTGTTAAGCAGATGAAGAATAACGCTTCCAATGAGCTTTTTGCTTTTAAGCAAGAGGTCGAGTTGTTGGCGGGATTAAGTCACCCTGATATACCTAGGATCGTAGACCGTATCGAGGACATGGATGACTATTACGTTGTTATGGATTTTGTTGACGGAGTTTCATTGAGCAAACGTCTCATGACCGAAGGTCCCGTTGATGAGGAGACCCTGATAAATTGGAGCAAGATGCTTTGTTCCATACTTCAGTATCTTCATACAGTTCGCGAAAACCCTATCGTCTACAGAGACATGAAACCGGATAATATAATCCTGTCTCAGTCAGGCAGAGTTAAGCTTATCGACTTCGGTATCGCAAAAGAATGCGTCCGCGGAACAATCGACAAAGGAGAGTGTTACGGTACCAGAGGATATGCCGCGCCTGAACAGTATAAGAGCGGAAGTAATATCCTTGATGAACGTACCGATATCTATAGTCTCGGCTGTACCATGTTTTATCTCATAACAGGTCAGGTTCCGGGCAAAGCTCCTAATGCATGCCCGCCTGTAAGGACTATCAATCCTAACCTTTCTGAAGGAATACAGTTCATCATTGCCAAGGCGACTCAGGATGAGCCTGCTGACAGATATCAGTCATGCGATGAGATGATAAATGACCTCGATCATATCACCGAGCTTTCGTATGAGTATAAGGAGACCATGCGAAAAAGACTTCTCTCATTTTGTCTCTGTGTACTCTTTACGATAGTTTTCGCGGGGGTCAGTGTTGTCGGATATATAAGGATTCAGGATGACCATGCCAATAAGTTCCAGATCGCCTACAACAAGGGATTCAGCTTGGAAAGGTTGGGAAGCTATGATGATGCGGCCGAGTATTATACGCAGGCGATCACCTATAATGACAGCGACTACAATACATACGTAAAGCTGTTCAATGCTCTTCTTCCCCACAGCAATACAGATGATTATTCTGAGAAGACTAAACTCGCGATCGATCAGATGACCGGTGCATATATCGACAACTCCAGTTCTGCAATGTATAAGGATCCGAGACTGATGTTCCTCGTCGGCAAGAAATGTATCGAGGTTAACGAGATCAGTTATACCCTTAAGGCATCGGAGTATTTCTCACTTATCAAAGATAGCTCTCTTTATAAGTCCGGTCAGTACTCATTTGTTAACCTGGATCAGTATAGCCTGATCGCAGAATCCATGGCCAATACGATCGACTCACAGGACTTCGGAAGTCTTGAAGATGCATTAGAAGAATTGGAAGAAAGCAACAAGACGAGCAGGATATCCGTAGAAGATAAGCTTCAGAACTACTATACGATGATCCTCATCTATTGCACATATCCGACAAATCTCAATAACTCTTACGAGAAGATACAGGAACTCGGAATGGAAGCATATGATCTCATCACCGTGAATATGGATAACGAAGAATTCGAGTTTAACAGCATCTATCCTTTGTATGAGATGCTTGCTATCGGAAATTATAATGCAGGATTGACTTCCACGGATGAGACCATGATCCAATACTATAAGCAATCCATAGAGTGGTTCGAGCGCCTTGAGAGCCTTTATTTCATCACAAATAACGACCTTTACATTAAAAAGGCCAACGCTTATGAGAAGATGTTCTCTTACATGAACCGTGGCTTAAATGCCGGAGAAGCATCTGAAGAATCAATTCAGCTTCTCAGATCTGCTATAAGTATCTATGGAACGATCAACAGAAAAGACCCTGATTTCCTCATGTGCAGGATCAAACTGGGTTTCGCATATGCTGAACTTGCCAACGCGACCAATGATGAGGCTGAGATAGCCAAAGCTCTGGAATACTACGATGAACTCAGGACAGATATCGAGACGAATTACCTGTCAGATCTCAGTACCACGGAAGCATTCCAGTGGAGTTCGCTTACCGATCTTATGACCAACTACGGATTTATAGAAGAGTGATCTTTGATTCCGTTATCTGTTTGGATCTGCCATTACTTGAGCATAAATCTTATCATAGGCTTCATCGAAGAGTTTATTGCCTCCTGTGAATACTTGTCTAGTTGGACCCAGATCATGATCATACACACGAAGAGCAAAACTCTCGGCAAAAAACTCAGATGAATAGCTATCTTTAAGAGTTCTTTCCTCTCCATCCTTGTTACTATACCAATAATCGTAATTCAGCAAAGCATCATGCAGATCATCTGCACTCTTGATATTTGAAGTACTTATTGATTCCCCATTGAGCAGTTTCTTCTTAGAATTAAGTGAGTGACCGCCCATTGCACCAATCTGATTATTGGATTGTCCTCCAGAGACATCGTCTATTATTCCCTTCTCCGGGGTACCATCTGCCAAGCCATGATGTCCCTTTGTATCATATACATCAGGGTTACTTGGATCATAGATATATTCCGTATAACCATAGTAATTTCTCAGTGATTCAAAAGCTTTTATCTGCCTCGGACTCCAATCATCAGGCAGATACTTTTTGTACAGATTCGAGTCAGTGACAGTAGAAACATTAACATTTTCCGGACTGAGGATAAAATCAACTACGGCATCTCTATCTTCCTTAGACATATCGTAATATCCTATGTAGATCAGCTTGCCAACAATGTGACTTCTCAGATCTTTTCTAAGTTGTTCTCCGAACTGATCAGAGTAATCGTCTATGTCCTCTCCGTTTTCACCCTTTATATCTTCAAAGGCAAAATCATCTATAAAATGTCCCATTTCATGGGTAAATGCGCCGTCATTTTCGAGAGAATGATCTTTATCCTCGGTTAGGACCAGATTTATTGTTTTACCGCTCTTGTTTGATATTCCTCCTGGAGGAAGAACACCCAGCTCAGCTCCCGGCAGATAATATAATATAACATCTCTGTATTTCGGTTCATCCGTATACAAAACATACTTTATTATTCTAGACGTAAAAATCTCGTCTTCATTACCACCATCATATATCTTTTGGAAAAAGGTATCTGTTATCTGTTTAGCTTTCGGATTAAGAAACTCGTACACATCAATGCAATTTTGAATTGTCTTTTCCGGAAGTTTTCTCGCATTGCCATTTGGTCCGAAACGCAGTTCAACATAATGATCATATAGGTTATTGAATATTTCGAGTTCTATTGGGGAAAAAACATATTGTAGTCCCTGGAATATGCTTATGTAGTGAGAATATATATCATCAAATATCTTCTCATCATCAGTGGAAAGCTTCGTGTGATTTTTTAGCTTTTCGTTGAATATATTTACATATTTAACAGCAACGAAATCGCTGATAATATCATTATTAACTTGTAATTCAACGATTTTCTTCCAAATCTCGGCACTTAATGAGGCGCACTTTTTCTTGTCGACTCCGGCATTCTTTATGGCGCCAGACGTTACCTTTTTTCCCTTGTATTCTTTGGTCTCATTAAGTGCATTATCTATTCTGAGCATAGCGGAATTAGCTTCATTAAGCATTTCGCCGATTTTCTTTGCAGTATACATAACAGTTGATGCTGTTTTTTCGACACCTTCATAGTACGGGAAAACTACCTTTATGAAGTCTCTGGATTTATTCTTGACGGAATCAATCTGCTTTTCTGCCTTACCTGCAGCAAACAGACACGTATCTTTGAGAAAATGCTGATCCTCATCAATATTGATATTACTTATTCGATCAGTGTATTTATAACCATCGATAGAATTGCTTACATCGGATACTGCTTTCCTAATACTATCTTTATAACTCAATCCATAATAGCGCATATCTTCATCTCACATCTTAATTGTTTACTCATTTACATCTTATTATCTGCTTCACAAGCTTCGATGCTGGCTGAAGCCTTCATTAAATAATTGGAAGTAGAACTGTAGACATTGTTTAAGTTTTTACAAAAGTCATTATAGGATTTAAAGCACTTGTTTAATTCCTCAATGGCAATCCCTTCTGAATTAGAGAATTCCTCAGTTCTTTCGGTAACCTTGTTATTCCCGCACTCACTTTCAAACTTAAGGGATTGATTCGCGAAGTTGTATCTGTTTACTGATATCATGATCATTAACTCTCCCTTATAGATCGTGCCAATTCATCTTCTTTATCGATTATGTCGGTTTGGATTATGTGCATCAGATTATCGATCATCTGATCTGCCTCCTCCATAACTCCATAGATATCATTCATCTGTACGATCAGTTCATCGATTACACCGTGAACCGTACAGGAATCGTCTGCTTTGAACCCATGTTCTCTGACGAGTTTCAATCGATCCATGTAATCCTGCATGGAACTTTTTGCATGCATGCCTTGCCCGTTACTTATCTTTTGATATCGGGATACTTCATTCTCATCTAATGCGGTTATGTTTACTTCACCCATTTATCTTATCTTCCTTATTTACAAATTATTGCTGATCCATCTTATGGCAAGATCAAAATCATCACTGTAATCATTACGGCTTAAAAATGTCATGATCTTCTCGCGGTAGCTGTCCAATAGAAGAGAAGAAGTATCTATTTCATTGAGTGCACTATAAAGATTATTTATATCTTCGTTATAATCATCTCTGCTGGTTCTTGTTGCGCTTAAAAGCGCATTCAGCTTTTCTCTTTTGATCCTATATTCAACGCTTGACTCGTAGTCGTTTCCCGTATCTTCCATGTCGGCTTTCTCCTTTCAGGGCACACAAAACAAATGCTCCGGTAATTACTGAACACAATAAAATAGAAGATGGAAATTCAATTAGTTTTCTGCTCACAAATATCATCCATTTCTATGTATCCCCAAAAAATTTTATAATCTATCCGTTCCATTGTCAAGAATTTGAGCATATTAAAAGGAGTTGCCATATTTCATGACAACTCCCCTTTTGTTATCTTTTTCGAAAAAGATCAGCCGAGAACGACTTCGACCTTGTGTGTCTTTCCGTCACCGCAGACAGGAACGATGCATCCGTCTACTGCCTGACCGTCAACTGTCAAAGACTTAACGCCCTTGTTAACGTGTGAAGGGTTCTTGATCTCGATCTCGTATGTGTCGCCTCTGAACTGACGTGTTGCCTTGAAGCCGTCCCATGCCGCAGGGATGGAAGGATCAACGCGCAGGCCGTCGAATTCAGGCTTAACGCCGAGGATGTACTGGGAGATAGCTACCATGTTCCAAGCAGCTGTACCTGTGAGCCAGGAGTTCTTGCCCTGACCGAAGTTCTTAGCATCCTTACCGCCGATCATCTGACCATATACGTATGGCTCAGTCTTGTGGATGTCGGATGTCTCTTCAGTAAATGCAGGAGCGATCTTTGAATAATACTCGAAAGCCTTATCTCCACGGCCTGCATAAGCCTCAGCACAGATGATCCATGCATTGTTGTGTGTGAAGATACCTGCGTTCTCCTTGTATCCGCCCGGATATGTGGAGATCTCACCGTACTGGATGTAGTACTTGGTAAATGCCGGGTTATTGAGTACGAGACCGAACTCGCAGTTAAGATACTTGTCGATGGAATTCAAAGTCTTGATGTCAGCTCCAACGTCCTTACCGATCTCAGACATAACAGCGAAGCCCTGTGGCTCGATGAAGATCTTACCTTCCTCACACTCGTGGGAACCCATCTTCTCACCGTTAGCGTCGTAAGCTCTGAGGAACCACTCGCCGTCAAAAGCAGACTCCATCGTAACCTTCTTCATCTTGTCGATCTCAGCCTGAGCCTTAGCTGCTTCCTCTGTCTTTCCGAGGTGCTCGAGGATACCTACATAAGCAGGACCCGTGTATGTGAAGAGTGCTGCAACGAATACAGACTCAGCTACCTTGGAGTAACCGCCCTCAGCCTTGAACTTAGGGTTGGTGTATGTCTGGAAGGACTCACCTGGTGTGTCGGAGAAGCATGAGAGGTTGATACAGTCGTTCCAGTCAGCTCTCATTGCAAGAGGCAGTCCGTGAGGTCCGAGGTTCTCAACGATGTGATAGAAGGAAACGTCGAGGTGCTCGAGCATCGTGTGCTTTCCGTCCGGATCATCATCGAAAGGTACGTTAGCATTGAGGATATCCCAGTCACCTGTCTCCTTGATGTAGGAAGCAACGGAGAGGATCATCCACAACGGATCGTCGGAGAAGTCACCGCCGATGTCTGCGTTACCCTTCTTTGTGAGAGGCTGATACTGGTGATAGCATCCGCCGTCCTTGAGCTGTGTGGAAGCGATATCGATAAGTCTCTCTCTTGCACGCTCAGGGATCTGATGAACGAATCCGAGGATATCCTGGTTGGAATCTCTGAAGCCCATACCACGGCCGATACCGGACTCGAAGTAGGAAGCAGAACGTGAGAGGTTGAATGTAACCATGCACTGATACTGGTTCCAGATATTAACCATACGGTTAACCTTGTCGTCAGGTGTATCAACCTTGAAGATGCTCAGGAGATTGTTCCATGTTGTACGGAGTTCCTCAAGACCTGCAGCAACCTTCTCAGGTGTGTTGTACTTGTCGATCATTGCATAAGCTTTTTCCTTGTTGAGGACCCATGTCTCTCTTGTGAGAAGATCAGCAGGCTTCTCAGAAGCGAACTTCTTGTCCTGCGGGTTCTCTGCATAACCAAGGATGTAGATCAATGTCTTGGTCTCGCCCGGAGCGAGAGTAACTTTCTTATAGTGAGAAGCGATCGGTGACCAGCCGTCTGCGAATGAATCGGAAGCCTTGCCTTCCTTAACTGTAGCAGGGCAGTCCCAGCCGTTATAGATACCGCCAAGGAAAGCATCACGATCTGTGTCGTAACCGTCGATCTTGTCGTTTACCGAATAGAAAGCGTAGTGATTACGTCTGTCTCTGTACTCAGTTACGTGATAGATAGTAGATCCTTCGATCTCTACACGTCCTGTTGAGAAGTTTCTCTGGAAGTTGGTGCAGTCGTCCTGAGCATCCCAGAGACACCACTCTGCGAGAGAGAAGATAGCGAAGTCCTTGGAAGCGCTGCCCTCGTTTGTGAGAACTACCTGCTGAACCTCACCGTCATAGTTCTGCGGAACGAAGAAAGTAACCTCAGCCTTAAGGTCATTCTTCTTACCTGTGATCACGGTATAACCCATACCGTGACGGCACTCGTATGAATCGAGTTCTGTCTTGACCGGTGACCAGCCCGGATTCCAGACTGTACCGTTGTCGTTGATATAGAAATAGCGTCCTCCCATATCGATCGGAACGTTATTGTAGCGGTAACGGGTAATCCTTCTCAAGCGTGCGTCCTTGTAGAAGCTGTAACCGCCTGCCGTATTAGAGATGAGCGAGAAAAAGCCCTGATTTCCCAAGTAGTTGATCCACGGATATGGTGTTCTTGGGGTATTGATCACGTATTCCTTTCTTGCGTCGTCGAAATGACCAAATTGCATAATATTTGCCTCCATATGATTTATGTAACCTTTATTTTACACTATAAAGCCCTCGATTTTAACCCATTTGAGCCCTGTTTCAAAAAATTAACAAAACGTTTCGCGGTACTTTCTTTTTTCTCTTTTCCTGCTCGAAAAAGCAGAGCTGCGCACATGCCGCAACACCGCCTGTTATGGGCTTTTGCCTTACCCTCTGTCGATCGCGTACTTCTGACAGATCTCCGTAAACTCCTTGGACTTAACGAACTCGTTGAAGACGTCTTCTTTTGTCATTCCGTTCTTCATGTTGTTAAGCCAGAAATTCATTCCGTCAGTGTCAGGTTCA
>JAGCGK010000057.1 GCA_017649645.1 Clostridiales bacterium
CAGACCTTAATTTCAATGATTATTACCAGCATCTTATCAAGGGTGAAGTAAGCCATAATTTAGACATGGATCTTGATCTTAAGGCGGGACAAACATATTATTTTTATTTCACTAATTCTCTTGCTAACTATTACTGTGATGGAGGTCATCTTTTAAGTTTAAAAAAGAACCCTTATAGTTTCAAACTGTCACTAAAGTCGGAATATGTCCCGGATTCGACGCCTGTTACACCTCCGGAAGCACCTCCGAAAGCACCTTCGGAAGTATCGTCGGAAACACCTTCTGCTCCGTCGAATAGTTCGTCAGGATTGTCATTCGGAGACTTTGTTGAACGTCTTTATGTAGTAGCTCTTAACCGTCAGTCAGAACCTGAGGGAAAAGAGTTTTGGTGTACACATGTCGGAAACGGTGATCTGAATGGAGCCCAGTGTGCTAATGAGTTCCTTCTGAGTAAAGAATTCAACGACAGAAAGTTAAGTGATGAGGATTTCCTTAAAGTTCTGTACAAAACATTCTTTGACAGAGATGCTACAGCTGATCCGGATGGCTTCAATTTCTGGATGAACAGCCTTAAGACTGAAGGCCGTGACAAAGTAGTAGACGGATTTATCAACTCGACCGAGTGGTGTAATATCTGCGCTTCTTACGGAGTAAAATCGGGAGCAACAAGGGCTAAGGCTACTATAGCTTCAAAGAATGCAACAGACTTTGCTGAAAGGCTTTATACCAAGTGTCTCGGAAGAGATTCAGAGGAAGAAGGGCTTAAGTTCTGGAGTTTAGGTCTTACTAATCTGGAACTTACGGGATCACAGGCAGCACATGAATTCTTCTACAGTAAGGAGTTCCAGGATCATAACTTTGATAACAAGGAATACTTAACGCGAATGTATAGGACGTTCATGGGACGTGACCCTGACGAAGACGGAATGAATTACTGGCTCAATAATATGAGTAATGGAATGACAAAAGATCAGGTATTTAATTTCTTTGTAGAATCAAAAGAGTTTACCGAGATCTGTCAAAGCTACGCGATAGAGAAATAAGACAAAAGATAAGGGCTGTTCACTTCAATGAACAGCCCTTTAATGTGCAAAAAAATATGAATCGGATCACTTAAGTCCGAGTTCTGCAGCTACAGCTTCAAATGCTTTTCTTGAGTTGATGATAGTCTGCTCTGATACGCAGAAAGCGAGTCTGCAGTAACCTGGACGGCTGAAGCTGGCACCCGGCACGATAAGGAGATTGTGTTTGGCGCATATTTCTCCGAATTCGGAATCGGAAAGTCCGTTTGGTGTCTTCATGAAGATATAAAGAGCTCCGTTAGGCTTAACTGCTTCAAAGCCTGATTCTACGATGTTAGCGTAAAGGAGATTACGACGATGCTCGTAGTTAGGTACATCTACCTTGGCATAAAGTGAACGCTCAACGACTTTCTGCCAGATAGCAGGAGCATTAACGCTTCCGAGGATACGGTTAGAAAGAACGATCGCAGCCGTAAGATCTTCATAATCAGCATGCTTAGGGCTTACGAGTGTGTAACCGATACGCTCACCCGGGAGAGACAAAGCCTTACTCCATGAGTAGCAGATGATGAGGTTATCAAAGCAGTCGAGAGCGGAAGGAACTTTTATTCCGTCATAAGCGAGCTCGATATAAGGCTCATCGGAGATTACATGGATAATATGGTCGCACTTAAGAAGAGCGGCATTAAGGGACTTAAGAAGATCCTCAGAATAAACTACACCTGACGGGTTGTTAGGTGAGTTTATGACGATCGCCTTAGTCTTAGGTGTAACGGCCTTGATGATAGCGTCAACGTCAGGCATGAACTTGTCATCTGTCTGAACGATAACAGGAACGCCGCCGTGATTATCGATATAGTTGTTATATTCCATGAAGAAAGGAGCAAGAAGGATAACTTCATCGCCCTGATCGAGTATGGAGTGGAATACGTCGTTCATAGCTGCAGCAGCTCCGACTGTCATACATACGGCACCTGCATCAACTGTTACGGAAGATTCTTCAGAACGCTTCTTGGCGATGGCAGCACGGGTTGCTTCGTAACCGCTGTTGCTCATGTATCCATGTCCGCCCGGAACATCCTCTTCAACGATAGCCTTAAGGGCATCTTTTACTTCTTTAGGAGGCTCAAGGTCAGGGTTTCCTATGGAGAAGTCGAAAACATTCTCTGCACCGTAGATAGCCTTTCTCTTGTTGCCTTCTTCAAACATCTTTCTGATGAGAGAGCCCGACTGGAGCTTCTCTTTGATATGTGATGAGATCATATTCTGTACTCCTTGAAAGTCATAATAAAGTATTATACTCTGATATCAGAATTTAAAAAGAGGTATAGATATATGCTCAGTGTAGGTACGAAAGCTCCTGATTTTACATTGCCTGATCAGAACGGGGAAATGCATTCTCTTTCCGATTACAAGGGTAAGAGAATCATCCTTTATTTCTATCCGAAGGACAATACTTCCGGCTGTACCAAGCAGGCATGCGGTTTTTCTGAAAGATATCCGCAGATCATCTCAAAGGGAGCGGTTGTTCTCGGAATTAGCAAAGATTCCGTGGCCTCCCATAAGAAATTCGAGACAAATTATAATCTCGGCTTTACACTCCTTTCTGATCCTGATCGAAAAGTAATAGAGGCTTACGATGTCTGGAAGGAAAAGAAAAATTACGGCAAGGTCTCGATGGGAGTTGTAAGAACAACGTATCTCATAGATGAAAACGGTGTTATCGTTATGGCTAACGACAAGGTTAAAGCCGCAGAAGATCCGGAGAATATGCTCGGAAAACTATAAGGTAAGATACCTATGATCAAGAAAGCAGTCGGATTCTTAGTATCATTCATGATCGTAATCGGCGTCCTGTGTACTTTTGGTGTCAGGTTATTCATCAATATGCAGAACAGGACCATGATGTATGCTCTGGGTGATCAGCAGATCGACGGTATTCTTGAAGAAAACCGGGAAATCCCTGTGGCAGAGGATAAAGAAGAAGTTCTTTTAAATGAGATCCTCACGATAGTTCTCATTGTAAGTTCCGGTATGACAATAATATTCGGAATCATGCTCTTCAGCGATATCAGGAATAACAAGGCTCAAAAAGAGAAGCTGAATATGGCTATAGAGATGATGATCCAAAAGGAGAAAAGCAAGAGAGAGCATGGGGATCCGGGTGAAACTGTTCCTGATACTTCGCCGTTGGTACCGCATATTACCAGATTCGAGCTTGGCGGCTTTGTTGAATCTGAGATGAACCGTCTGTTGATCGAAAACTATGAAGGACCCGATAAAAAGCTGACAGTTATGTCAGATATGAATCTCCTGTCTTCCGTGATCGAGAGAATAACGGATAAGGCGGGTCCTGATGTAAATGTCAGTATAAAGGCAGAACTTGCCGCATCAATTATCTTTGCGGGCGACAATATCTTTTTCGATGAGGAAGAGATAGAGAAAATATCAGGAATCGTAACCGAGGCTATGGGGTCGTTTGTTTTCGAAAACAATGAAGCGATAATTAAACTTCCGATAATTCCTGATTTCGGGTAAAACAAAAATGCCGGTGAAAAAGATCGCCGGCATTTTTTATATATTCGTATTTCGATCAAATTGCTGTATAACCGCCGTCAACTGCGATGTTCTGGCCGTTTACGTAGGAAGAAGCAGGGGAAGCAAGGAACAAAGCTGCTGTATCGAGCTCACCCTCGTTACCGTAACGTCCGATCGGGATAGCACCCTTAGCGTATGCTGCGAACCAGTCTGTCTCAAGTGTGTCCTTTGTAAGCGGAGTCCAGAAGTAACCAGGGCAGATAGCGTTAACTGTGATGCCATCCTTACCCCATTCGGCAGCAAGAGCACGTGTGAGGTTAACAACACCACCCTTAGCAGCGTGGTATGGAGCACATGTAGCAGCCATGTTACCAACAAGACCGTACATGGAAGAGATGTTGATGATACGGCCGTACTTAGCCTTGAGCATCTCCTTAGCGAACTCACGAGCGCATGTAAATGTACCGAAGAGGTCAACGTTGATCTCGTTCATGAATGTCTCATCAGAGATCTCGATTGTAGGAGCAACTGCACCTGTACCTGCGTTATTAACAAGGATGTCTACACGACCGAATGTATCCATTGTAGCCTTAACTGCACCCTTAACTTTTTCCGTATCAGTAATATCACAGGCATAAGCAAGACACTTTACACCGAACTCTTTCTCGATTTCTGCCTTGTTCTCGTCAAGAAGGTTCTGGCGGCGAGCGAGGAGAACGAGGTTAGCACCCTGGCTTGCAAAAGCCTTAGCCATCTGAAGGCCTAAACCTGTGGAAGCGCCTGTTACTACTGCAACTTGTCCTGTAAGATCGAAATAGTTTTTCATATGAAAACCTCCTGAAAATCATTTTTTTATTTTTGCCAAAAATATTCTATCATATGAAAATCTCAAACGGGTGTATAATAACAACGAAAAAAGTCGTAAAAAAACAAGTTTTGTCGTCTAAATGTCAAAAAGCGATAAAACGAAAATCAGTATTGACAATCATCCGTCAAATGCTTATTATTATGTAGTCACAAAAAGCAGAACATGTTTCTCACCTCAAGCGAACAGTTAAGAGGTACATACTTAAAACATCACATATAAGATGTATTTTGTAGAGGAACGGGTTTTGCATGACCGTTCTTTTTTTGTTTAAGGAGGTGTATTCGTATCGCTAAACCAACATCAAATCAAATGATCAACGAAGAGATCAAATTCAGCAATGTTCGTCTTATCACTAGTGAAGGAGAGATGGTCGGAGTCGTGCCGATTGAGAAGGCATTGGCAGCAGCTGATGAAGCAGGCCTTGATCTGGTTTGCATATCACCTAATCCTGATAACCCGGTCTGCCGAGTAATGGATTACGGCAAGTATCTTTTCGAGCAGGGGAAGCGAGAGAAAGAAGCCAAGAAAAAGCAGAAAGAGACTGAGCTCAAAGAGATCGGAATCAAGCTTACAACAGATGTTCATGATATCGAGGTTAAGCAGAAGGCCGTTATCAAGTTCTTGAAGAACGGCGATCGAGTTAAGATCAACATCCGATTCAGAGGTCGTGAGATGGCATACCAGCAGCAGGGCTTTGCAGTAATGGAAAAGTTCGCTGAAGGAATCGCCGAGTTCGGTCAGGTTGATAAACAGCCTAAGATCGAGGGACGTAATATGGTCATGTACCTTGTCCCTAAGAAGAATTAAGCAAATCAAGTTCAAGGAGGAACAGTAAAATGCCTAAGCAGAAAACACACAGCTCATCTAAGAAGAGATTTAAGGTAACAGGTACAGGTAAAGTTTTGTACTCTCAGGCTTTCCGTCGTCACATCCTTAGCAAGAGACCTACTAAGAGAATGAGACATCTTCGTCATACAGCAGTTTGCTCTGAAGCTAATGCAAAAGTAATCAGAAAAATGATCCCTTATATGTAATTTCAGGATCTGAATTAGAATTGAAACCGACTAGGAGGAAAATAAAATGTCAAGAGTAAAAAGAGGCGTTCGCACAAGAGCTCGTCATCGTAAGGTATTGAAGGCAGCTAAGGGATATTTTGGTCATAAGAGCAAGCTCTTCAAGGTAGCTAATCAGGCTGTCATGAAGTCAGGTGCTTATGCATATAGAGATCGTCGTACAAAGAAAAGAGAGTTCAGAAAGCTCTGGATCGCAAGAATCAACGCAGCAGCAAGAATCAATGGTCTTTCTTACAGCAAGTTCATGAACGGACTTAAGAAGGCTGATATCGCTCTCGATCGTAAGGTTCTTTCCGATATCGCTATCACAGATCCAAACGGATTTGCAAAGCTTTGTGAGCAGGCTAAGGCAGCTCTCTGATAAGCGGCAATATAATTTGAAACTTCAAGGTGTCTCAAATGTTTGAGACACCTTTTTTATGGTATTATTATGACTATGGATATCATTAGAAGTAAGGACAATTCAAAGGTCAAGAGATTGACACTTCTCCACGACAGAAAGAAAGCCGCGAAGGAAGGTCTTGTATTCATTGAAGGAACAAGGCTTTGTGAGGATGCGCTGTTGTCCGGAGTTAAGCCTGTCACATTTGTCTTTTGCGAAAACAAGAAGGACCTGGCAGATGAATTGATCCGTAAGTATGATATCTCCTGCGAGATCATAGCTTTATCCCAGGAATGCTTCGAAAAAGTCGCTTCGACGGTTAATCCGCAGGGAATAGCGATGGTCGTTAGCGAGCCTGATATGGGATCTGATATTCCGTTCAGGGGAAAAGATGATATCTACCTTTGCTTGGAGGAACTTCAGGATCCGGGAAATCTCGGAACTGTCATAAGACTTGCAGATGCCTTTGACTTTACGGCGGTGATCCTTGTTAAGGGAACGGCTGATCCGTTTAACGAGAAGGTATTACGAGCTTCCATGGGCTCTGTGTGGCATCTTCCGATACTGAAGGTCGATTCGGTGGACAGTGTTTTCGAGTTCTGTAAGAAGCATGATATAAGGACACTGGCAGCTCATCTTAAGGGAACACCGATCGAGAAGGCTGAAATAACGCTTCCGAGCTGTTATTTCATAGGAAATGAGGGCAACGGACTTACTGATTCCTGTTCGTCACGTTGTGATACAATGGTTAAGATAACGATGCAGGGTAAAGCTGAGTCGCTTAATGCGGCATCGGCGGCATCCATCATCGGTTATATTTTGTCAACTAAGAGGACGTAATATGCAGATAGTTGTTTTGGGTACTTCTACTAATGCGATAATCCTGGCCGGACGTCTTTGCAAGACTCACGATGTTATTCTCGTTGATGTCGATGCGAGCGAGAAGGCTGCTTATCATAAATTGGATGTTCAGCCGGTAGACGGCGTTATCATAGATACATCGATCTTAGAAGAGGCTGGTGTCAGAGATGCTGACGTAGTCTGTGCGCTAAGTGAAAGAGAGAATACCAATCTTGTTGCAGCGCAGATCGCCAGGAACATTTTCGGAGTAAAGAAAGTCATTGCCTGTACTTATGATACTGAAGAATTCCAGATGTTCGAGAATGTAGGAGTATATCCGATATCCGCTACAGATCTCACTGTTGATGCTTTTATCAGTGCTATTCATGAATCTAAGGCAGAACCTGAAAACAGGATAGGAGTTTCTCTGGTCAATCTTTTCGGTGACAAATTCAAGTTTAAGATGTTCAAGGTCGAAGAGTCACTTGAAGGAGTTAAACTTAAGAATATCGCTGATACGGAAGGCGGTATCATCGTTGGTGTTATGCGTGACGGATCTTTGCATAATTATGATCCGAGCTTCAAGGTCGAATTAAGAGATAAGATCATTGTTGCTGAAGTTTACGAATAAGCGGGAGATATTTGTATGAAGATAGTAATCGTAGGTGCCGGTAAAGTAGGATTTTTCTTGGCAAGTGAACTGGTTTTCAAGGGCCAGAAGGTTACCGTAGTTGATGTAAGACAAAAAGCTTGTGAACATATCGCGAATTCTCTGGGTGTAGAGACGGTGTGTGCAGATGCATCCACAGTACAGGGATTATCAAGCGTGTGCACTGATGTTGATATTCTTGTCGCCCTTACGGGTAATGATGAGAACAATCTCATTACTTGTCAGATAGCTAAGAAATACTATAAAGTCCCTACGACCATCTCCAGGATCAATAATCCTAAGAATAATGATATTGCAGCTATGTTCGGCGTTGATAAGCATTTCTGCGGAACTGATATCATCGTTGATCTTGTTGACAATGAGATCGAATTTAAGGGCATGAGGATCGTTACCAAGATCGAAGGTACCGATCACGTTATCGTTGAGTTTAAATTGTCTCCTTCTTCGACAGCCTGTGAGAAGAAACTCATGGATTATAAGTTCGTTAAGGATGCCAAGGTAGTCGTTATAACTTCTTCTGACGGTAAGGCGATAACCCCTCAAGGTGATACGGTCATGCACGCCGGTGATGACATACTCATGGTATGTACAAAGCGCCGTATCGAAGATCTGTGGGAAGCGATGGTGAAGAATTGACCGATGCTTGTTAAGAGAAACTTTGTACATAGAGTCCTTGACTGGGTATTTAAAAATCCGAGCCGTTTGATCATATCTTCGTTTCTGTTTGTGATCATTATCGGAAGCATTCTTTTATTCATTCCGTTCTCGACATATTCCGGTCATCATCTTAACTATTTTGAGGCTTTGTTTACAGCTGTGTCTGCTGTATGTGTTACAGGTCTCATCGTAGCCGATACGGCAACGACTTTTACCATATTCGGCAAAGTGGTGATCATCATCCTTATCCAGATTGGCGGTCTGGGTCTTATTACCATTACATCCTTTATCTTTTCCTTTACTCGAAAAAAACAGGATTTCCGCACGCGTCTCGTTGCTCTTGAGACATCAGGAAGCTTCAGCTTCAAAGAGGCTCCTCTTCTTTTGAAGTTTATCTTCGGTATTACTTTCGGCTGCGAGTTTATCGGCGGTGTACTGCTAAGTCTCGTATATGTTCCGGTCTACGGATGGTTCCATGGCGTCAGTAAGGCCTTCTTCCAAAGCATTTCCGCATTCTGTAATGCAGGCTTCGATCTGATGGGAAATACGGAATACGGTCCGTATTCATCTCTTACAGGTTACATGGGTTCGCCGCTTGTTGTTCTAACGACCTGTGGACTGATACTTATCGGAGGTCTTGGTTTTACCGTGTGGGTAGATCTTTTCGGAAAGATAAAGAACCATAAGAAAAACAGGATCAAGGTCCATTCCAAGATCGTTCTTGAATGGTCACTGGGTCTCGTATTAGTCGGATTTATTGCGATGTTCATTCTGGAGTATTCCAACAAGGCAACGATGGGCGATATGAACTTCATTGAAAGGATATTGGCTTCGTTCTTCCAGTCGGTTACATTCAGAACGGCAGGTTTTAACACCATAGACCTTGGTGCACTTACTAATCCTTCTAAGACAGTCGGTATCTTGTTGATGTTCATAGGTGCGGGCTCAGGTTCTACCGGTGGTGGTATCAAGATCACGACATTTGCGATTATCGTTTATTCGGTTATAAGTGAGATAAGAGGAAATAAAGATACGATCACTCACAGACATACATTGTCAGCTGCGATCGTTAGAAGGGCAGTGGCTATCTTCTTCATTGGTATAACTGTTGTCATCAGTTTGTCGCTGCTTCTTTCCATTACAGAGCATAAAGCCATTATGGCAGGTAATTTCAATTTCATAGATGTAGTCTTTGAGGTAACATCTGCGTTTGCTACTGTTGGTGTATCATCACTCGGAACACCTAATCTTTTGACTGTCAGCAAAGCACTGTTGATTCCGGCTATGTTCCTCGGCAGAGTAGGTCCTATATCCCTTGCTCTTAGCCTTGCAATGCGCGATACCCGTAAGATCGGAGAGGTATATCCTGAAGGAAAGATCCATATCGGCTAAATAAATTATTAATACTTTGTAAACAAATTGTTGCAAAATTGTGAACGGTTTGGTAGTATTTTCTCATGAAGATATAAGACATGAGAAGGAGAAGCATTTAGTCTGGTTAGAATATTTAGGTTTATCTGATGTCCACGATGTTATATTGAGTTTGTGTGTTTTGGGAACATCGGGATATGCTCAATTATTTGGCGTGAGCTTTTATTTCGACAATGGTTCAATTCTTTTCGGAATAGTCTGGATCATTCCCACTATGACATTTGCTTAAATACTACAATTTATTTAGCACACTTCCGTATTGATGAAATACTGTTTTCTGTTTGCAGAAGCCGTCCGCTCCCTCGGGCGGCTTCACCCTTTTAAGGAAAAAATAAGACCGCTCAGTTGAGCGGTCTTTCATATGCTTGATATTCTTATCAGTTACCAGGTTTGTAGCTGTCCTTGAGGGAAACGGCTCTGTTAAATACGAGATTATCAGAGGTGAAATCCTTGTTGTCAGCGCAGAAGTAGCCGAGTCTTAAGAACTGGAATCTGTCTTCCGGTTTAGCGTTCTTTA
>JAGCGK010000058.1 GCA_017649645.1 Clostridiales bacterium
TACGAGGCTGTCGCCGTTGTCCTCGAGATCGACGCCGTCTGCCGTGCTGTGATAAGCACTCTTAGCAAAAGCTGTGTTTCTGATGATTCCCGGAACATATTTGAAGTTGCAGAAAACATATGCATGAGCGAAGATCTCGCATGAGAGCTGTGACTCTGACATACCTGTGATAAGTTCTTCTCTCGCAATCTTTCTTGCCATTTCTTTGCAGTATTTTCTGTTGTTGAGTGCCGAAGTCATCGGAATGTTCATGTGCTTTCTAACGTCGTTCATTTTTTTACCCTCGCTTTTGTTTTATGATTCAAGGATAAAACGGCAACGTTAACATGAAGCCAAGAACTGTTAAAGAAATGTTTAAGTCTTGGTCTGTTTTTTGTAAATCGAGTAATAGCGTGTTATGAATTTCCCGCGTGCTCTTTGTTGATCTCCTGCTGGAGATATGAAGAGTAGATAGCTGTGCCGAGCTGACCTGCGATATATTCGCCTCTGTCGTAGATGTCGTAGGTCGCTTCGCAGACCAGGGCGCCGTAGATGACAGGTCCGTGGAAGACAGGGAAGACGATAAAGCCGTCGCATTCGGAGGAGATCTCATCACGGATGAACATCTCGCTTACCGGGGTTGAGCGGCGCTCAGGCGGCAGGACGTAGAGCTCGCCGTTCTTCATCGCGCAGCGAAGATCGATGGTGGTATCGAAGTCTTCTTCCTTAGGTCCTTCCGAAGTGATGTGAACAGGTCTTTTATACATATAGAAGGCGCCGTTCTGGAAGCCCAGCTTATTGAAGCTCTGGAGGATCCTAGGCATCGGATCGTCCTCGGAGCCCGTGAAGTCGATGGAACTTACGAGGAACTGAACGATGGCGTCTCTTGAGGAGTTGTAGTGAGCCTGCTCGTTATGGAGCTTCTGGGACAAATATCTCAGCGCCAGGTCCTTCATGTAGGAGAAGAGACGGTTGTTCATGACGTTCGCCGACGGCGATTTGACCATTACGTTCATGCCGGCCTGCAGGCGGTCGATACTCTTGATGAGCTTCGCGGTATCTGTGTATTCCATAATGCCGTTTTCGAAAAAGATATCGATGAGCCTTTTAAGGTCGTTGAATTCCTCCAGGCTCATGTACCTTCTTTTCATGGCGACGAGCATCTTGGACGCGATCTCGAAGAACAGGCGCTTCAGGTTGATGTCTTTCTTCTTGATCTTCTCGTTCTTGTATCTGTAGAAGCAGTCGTCGAACATCCTGTAGATAAAGGATGAATCCACGTTGCTCATCTCGAGGGATGAGTATTCGTACATCTCATAGCCGAATGATTCACGGCCGAAAAGGCACGTCGGCAGGAGGACGGACTTAACTTCTTTTCCGTCCAGCATGTCGAGAAGGATGTCGACGGCCTTTTGACCCAGGATGTCTCCTGCGGCGCCGACGGATGACAGCGAAGGCATGAGTTCGCCCGCCATGAGAGTGTTATCAAAACCGAAGACCATCACGTCTTTTCCCGGGATCAGATCGCGCTCGGCCATGGCCTCATAAAGACCCCTCGCGACCGCGTCGTTAACGCAGAACACGGCCTGGCAATCAGGATTTCTGTCCAGAAGGACGCTCGCCTGTGCGTGGGTATTGACGGACATATCGGTCTCGATAAAACGGTCTTCCGAATAAGCTATGCCGTGCTCTTCGAGACACCTTCTGTAGATGTCCTTACGCTTCAGGGCGTCGCCGTTGTCGTGACGGCCGCCGAGCATGCAGATCTCTGTTATGCCGTGCACGTTGATCAGGCAGTCGATCGCCTCCCTGATGCCCATCTCGTTATCGTAATTGACCGTAATGTAATTATCGAGTTCCGCGGCAACGATGACCTTAGGAATGTTCTCGAAGGTCGTGTTATATTTGTTGAGAAACAGATTCGCCTCGTGCGGATCGATACTTCCAAGGGAGATGATAAGACCGTCAACCTCGCATATCTCGGCTAATTTGTAGATGGTGTTATATAGCTTCTTATATGCATAATCGAAAACAAGCGGCGGTTTCTCACTTACGTATTTACCTGCAAAGACAACGATGTCGATATCTCTGTTGTCAGGTATTCCGTTGATCGTGCTGTGGATGACTTCCTTCGCAAAATCGGAAAAGATATCGTCAACCAAAACACCGATGGTGGTCTTTCTTTCGCGCTTGTCAATCATTTATCATTTCCTCCGTGAACGGCATAGGCTTCGAGAAAAGATAGCCCTGAGAATAATCGATAGAATAGCAAAGGAGCTTATCCTGGATCTGCTCATTCTCAACAAACTCGGCAACGATCTTGATGTTCTTGGAACTGACCTTCTTCCAGCCCGAGATCAAAGCGATCAGGTTCTCCGAATCTTTGTTGTCGCAGCAGTTCCTTACGATGGAACCGTCGATCTTCAGGAAATCGGAGTGGATATTGACGATGTGCTGCAGGTTGGAATAACCGCTTCCGAAATCGTCGATCGATATCTTGCCTCCGAGGTTATGGATCGTATCCACAAACTTGATCAAAGCATTATAATCATCCACATCTTCATTCTCGAGTATCTCGAAAACAAAGTTCTCCGGATGCTCCGCTGACCTTAAGAAATCATAGATGAACTCTACCATCTTACGGTTCTTGATATCGCGAAGTCCGAGGTTAATACTTACGCTCTTGTTCTTCACGTTCTTAAACTTCTCGAAAACCTTCTTGATCATGATCATCGAGATATTGTCATACAAAAGTCCGAATGATCTCGCCGTATCCAAAAAGCTCGCCGGATTATAAACTCTTCCGGTCTCATCCTTAAGTCTCATCAGCGATTCGTAGTGATGTATCGACTTCGTCTTGTTATCATAGATGCCCTGGAAATACGGGATGATCTGGTCGTGCGCGATCGCATAGTTGATGACGTTCACCATGCGGTAATACTCCCTGATCTTCTCCTCATCGATCTTATCGTTCTCGGCATCGCTTATATAGAACTGGATGTTCTTCTGACCCATCTCGATCCTTGCTGCCGCGTATACCGAGTTGATGTTATCGATCGTGCATCCGTCCATGACACAGAATCCCGGAACGACCGCGATAGTCTCCTTTGACGTCTCGAAAAGGATCTTTTGCAGCTCTTCCATATGCGTCACGAACGAATTCAGTGACACGATATGCGAAGGCGCGCCGATCGCAAAGAGCCACTCGTCCAGAATGTACAGACGGTAGTGTCTCTTTCTTACATAATTGATGCACTTATTTATAAGGCTGTTTCTCGTGATCTGGACCTCTCTTGATGAGAAGACCGTCTTCATGTCGGACACGTTAAACACATTGATATAACAGATCCTGTCGTAGCCCTTGGTCTTCATGTCCATGATCAGAGCAGCTTCGTTGAAAACGTCCTCTTTGTCCGCATAAAGAAGCTTGATCTCACAATCATTGATGAACTTACGTATTGAATTAACAGATGACTCTTCCTCAAATGAAGCAAGTTCTCCCTCGATGCCCATAAGGTATTCGAGAAGTTCCATATTGTCTTCGGCAAGTGAATCCGATCTCGAGAATGCATACGGATTGAATTCCTGAGTGGACTTCTCTTCGCCCATGACCGCCAATGAGAAAGTACAGTTCGCGAAAGTGTTCCTGCCGTTGCAGTTCGTTATCTCTCCTGCCGTCACGCATCCGCAGATGTTACAGTTCTCGTATGCGGACAGCTCCCACTTAACGCAGTTGGAGTAGATGGTCGATCTTACGACGCAGGTGTAGCCGAACAGCGTCTCCGCCTTTTCGAAGTTTTCGACGGTCTGGAAAAGCGTTCTGTTATCTGAGATTATCTTACGGTCATAGATGAAAGCCCTTGATAGTTTTTTGCCCGGGATCACATAGTGGTTGGCGTATATGTAATTGCCCTTCTTGTCGATATCCGCATTGCCTGTTTTCGAGAGGGACCTTCGGATGTATTCTTTCTCGAACGGGAACAGATCGGACAGACTTTTGTCCTTGCCGTATGACAGGTAGAAAGGAATTCCCGGAGCATCCGAATAAACAAACGGGAAGAGATTCTTGAACTTGGAATTTACATCCTCCAGGATCAGCTTGTGCCTTTTGGTCGCTCCCTCGCCGTTGATGCCGAGTATAAAAGGACCATAACAGTCGGTTATCTCTTCCTCGTCACCTACGACCTCGACGCCCGACGCATATGATACGGTCGTCTCCAGTTCTTTTCCCGAGAAAGCTGCCAGCAAGATCGCATCTTCATAAGCCCCGGTCTCATCGAAAAGGAAACCGTACAAATCCTCCGGAGTATCCGCAAGACCGCCGATCATCTGAACTTCCGGATAGTAGGTGTTACTCTTATCCACGAAATTATAGATGTCCAGGAACTTCTTGGTGGAAAAAGTCAAAAGGAGCTTGGTATCTTCTTCGATAAGATCGTTCTTGATCTTCGCACAGAGATCGTCCGTGTCAACAGGATCGCCGTTCTCGTCAAGAGTCGGGATCATAGCAGTTTCTATCCTGCCTTCCTGCATCTGGGTTATGGATATTACGCACTGATTCTGGGTTAGCTTACCCCAATTTATAACAGCAGAAGTACTTGTTCCGAAGATCTTTGCTTCAGGCATAATGCCCTTGATGAACCGCGCAAGCTCAACAGCATCATCCTTATTATGGATGGATGAATGGATCCTTATTAGAACGCTTCCTTTCTGGCCTGTGAGCATCAACTGATCGAACGTCTCTGCCAGCCTGGAACGCGACATATATTGAAAGTTCCAAGTAAACATAATATTAGCCCTCACATGTTGACAAGATTCAGACACGGTTTTCTTCCTCTTGTCTGCCCCCTAATGTGTTTGCCCATTACCTTTTCATTATATCACAAAATTCCTTTATAATTTTTCCGGACTATAAACAGTTTGTTAATGATCACCTGTGCTTCTTTGTCTTTTTCTCGACATACATTATCTTGTCAGCCTTGTTCATCGACTCCATCAAAGTGCCCCAGCTCTCGACCTCTGCCGTACCGACGCTGGCGCTCAGCGTGTAGCCTTCCTTGACCTTCTTGTTGGCGTTCTTGATCTCCGTCCTGAACGATCTTATGAACTGACCGATCCTTCCGGGATTATCCAAAAACAGGACAGCCTCGAACTCGTCTCCGCCCATCCTGGCTGCGAACTCGTTCCTGTTGAGGGATTTGGTAAGGCAGTTCGCGATCGCCTTGATGGCATCATCGCCCGCAGAATGACCATATTCATCATTGATGCTCTTAAGGTCATCCATATCGATGCTCGCGACGGCGATCTTGATATCTTCTTCTTTCTTACGGTCGAGGATGTTGGAGATATGTTTCTCGAATCCTCTTCTGTTGAAGATACCGGTCAGCGCATCCCTTATATAAAGATCCATAACGTCACTTACTTCAAACAGTTTTCCGTACAGCTGAAGCCTGTTCAGGGTCTGACCGAACAAAAGCAGCATAAACTCCAGCCTCTCATCGAAAAAGCCCTCTACCTTGGTATCCGTCTCCAGTACGGCATGACCGTAAACTTCGTTCTTGAAGTGTATCGGCAGATAGATCCTTATTCCCGAGAAGTCCTTGTTATATTCGCTCGGAAGAAGATCTTCCATAGGAAATGAGATATTGCATGCTTTGAGTTTCTTTCCGTCAGACATTCCGACGAGAGTACGGTCCGTTTCTCCGTAAAGACAAAGGAAGATCTTCTTGAACAGCTTAAGATTGGAAATACTCTCGAGCGTAAGAAGCACGCAGTTGTCCTTCGACATTACGTCCTGAAAATCCGAACTTAATCTAACGAATGCGAGAGTCTGGTCGTAGTAAGATTTCTGAATGAGATCGAGCTGATGATATATGGCACCGACATCTCGATCCGTCTTTCCGACCGTGCTTTCCCTTACGATGAGCTGGCCCGGAACCGTCATGAGAAAATCAACATCTTCGCCCTTCTTGATATTCTCCAGACACTCGATGGCTTTATCGACCAGATATTCTTCTGAGATGTTGGAAGTAGTTACCGAAGGGATGTGATTTAGCGAGAACGGAAGATTATCGACACCCGTGATCATAACATCCTGCGGTATGCTGTAACCTCTCTCGACGAGCTCGTCGATAAGTCCTATCGCCATATAGTCATTGGAACAGATGATGGCCGAAGGAAGCGACTTGTCCTTACGGATAAAGAAGTCGGCAGTTATAGGTCCCTGGTCGATCCAGTAGTTGCCGTGGAAGATCATATCCTCTTTTACTTCAAATCCCGCCTCGTGCATGGCATCTTCAAAACCCGCGCGTCGCTCGGATGAGTCGACCAGATCATCTCGGCCCGTAACGAATCCGATATCACCGCCCTCAGTTACATCAAGGACATGCTTGGTGATCTCGTACATAAGTTGTCTGTTGTCAGGAACGATATTATAAAAACCCTCTTCGTCGCATCTGATACTGATGACCGGAGGGATATCCGTGGCGGACATGAGGTTATCCAGAAGTTCTCTGTTAAGACCTGCATGATGAAGTGTATCCGAGCAAAGGAAGATGCCGTCGTACGTCTTAAGCGGCGGAATGTTAAGGATACTCTTCAGACCTTCTGCATGGAGCGGGTTATCACTCGGCACGGCACAGTTACCGAAGATATCGATCCGGTGTCCGTTCTCGACCGCTCGCGTTTGTAGTCTCTTGATGATCGCAGATGAATAGTCGCGATACATGTCTCCAATAAAAGCACATATTCTCATAGAGTGTACCTCGCTTTGACCAGGTCTAAATCAGGTCTAAATTATAACAAAAAATTGACCTTTATGGAACACAGCAAAACGCCTTAACTGCTATAATCTCCTCACTTAGATAAAGGGGGCAAAAAACATGATAGACATCAAAGGCAAGACTATCCTTGTAACAGGTGCCGCAAGAGGCATCGGCAAGCTCATGGCCATAGAGCTTTCAAAGTACGGAGTAAACCTCATCCTCGTAAGCCGCGACAAAGCGCACACCGCCCAAGTCGAGGACATCGTCAGATCTAACGGCTCCACCGCCGTAAGCTTCGGCTGCGATCTCGGAAGCAGGGAAGACGTGGAAAAGCTCATCAAGGACCTTTCGGCATACAGCATAGACATCATCTACAACAACGCAGGCATCCAGGTGACCTACAGGCCGGACGTTTTCGATACGACATGGGAAGACTACGAAAAGTCCTTCCGCGTCAACACCATCGCACCTATGATGATCTGCTACTCGATCCTCCCTTCCATGCTCGAAAAAGGTTTCGGAAGGATCGTCAACACCTCATCCGGGATCTGCAACGAGCCTGAGCAGGGACCGTATTCCGCGAGCAAAGCAGGACTTGATAAGACCACATCCGACCTGGTCAAGCTCACGAGCGGCAAAGACGTCCTGATCTACCTCACCGATCCGGGCTGGTGCAGAACAGACCTCGGAGGCCCGATGGCTCCGAACGACCCGTCATCCGCAGTAGTCGGCTGCCTTGCTCCTGCCTTCACATCCGAAGGCCCTTCCGGAAGCATCGTACATGCTCAGGACTACGCGGGCCTTACTCTCGAAGAGGCAGTTGCCAAGCTTGAATCCGTTAAGTAATTTCTGTTTGCGAGGTGTATAATCACCTCGTATGGGGGCGTAGCTCACCTGGGAGAGCGTTGCATTCGCATTGCAGAGGTAGTGGGTTCAAGTCCCATCGTCTCCACCAACTGCAAGAAATAGGACCCTGTTAAACCTTCGGTTTGACGGGGTTTTCTTTTTCGAGAAGTGTTATAATCTCGGACGGAATAAAAGGTTTTGAAAGGATATATTAGATGAAACTTAGAGATCCGCTTGAAGAAGAGATCGCAATAGTAAAGAAAAAGGCCATCCCTGAAGAGATATGGACCGTAGTCGTATGTTTTATCTTTGACCTTCTGGTCCTTTCCTGCATACCGATGTGCATAGCAACGATAATCAGAAAAGGAAGCATTCCTTTTGCGATCTTCTCGATCATTGTCCAGCTTCTGTTTCTCGCTCTGGCCATATTTATCTTTACTCTCATGATAGGGTGTATAAAAAAGATCTCCTGCATAAGCAAAGGTCAGTACCAGGTGGAAGAATGCACGATCGAAAAGATAGATGTTTCCGCAGGATACAAAAAAATAGTCGTATGGGCTACGGTAAAGACAACCGAGGGCAAGAACAAAAAGATCAAAGCCCGCTACAAGATCAAGAAGAAAGATGTAGGCAATCGCGCCGTTATCGTGAGATTTGACCCGAAGAGAAAATTTGATGATGAGCTGGTCGTTATCGGATCTTATGATGAATAAACTGAGCTTCACTCCTTTTCGAGTGGTATACTATAACGAACAATAAGGAGAAGCCAAGGCATGTCGGAATTACTTATAAAGTTATTTATTAGAGATCCGTCGCAGAGACACAAATACGGACTTCTGGCAGGAGTCGTAGGTATAATCTGCAATGTTTTACTCGCATGCATCAAGGTAACAATGGGACTTCTCACAGGTGCGGTCTCCATCGCGACTGATGCCGTCAACAACATGTCCGATGCTGTTTCTTCCATAGTAACTCTCGTCGGATTCAAGATCTCAGGAAAGCCTGCCGACAGAGAGCATCCATACGGTCACGGCCGAATGGAATACATTGCAGGCTTTGTTGTAGCCGCTGCCGTTATCGCGGTTGCCATCAACCTTTTTAAGGAATCCGTGGGCAAGATCATTCACCCGAATGAACTCGACGTTAATATAACTACAATAATAATCCTTGCGATCACCATCCTCATAAAGCTTTGGATGTCCCTTTTCTACGGTAAGATCGCCAAGAGGATCTCTTCGGAGGCAATGAGAGCGACAGCCGCTGACTCCAGGGCCGACTGTATCACAACAGGCGTTGCCTTGCTTTCGGTTGCAGTCATGCTCATCTTCAAAAAGAACATTGACGGCTGGGCAGGAGCAATAGTCTCCATCCTCGTTATCTTTTCCGGAATCCGCTCTGCAAAAGAGACAATCGAGCCTTTGCTCGGTGCTGCCCCTGACAAAGAGACTATCGAGAAACTCGAGAAGGAACTTCTTACATATGACGAGATCCTAGGCGTTCACGACCTCAGAGTCCACGAATACGGCCATGACGTAACCGTAGCATCCGTTCATGTCGAGATGCCTCATGACTGTTCTCTTGTAAGAGCCCATGAGATCATCGACAAGATCGAGCGAGACGTAACTGACAAAGGAATAGTATCCGAACTTACTATCCACGTTGACCCTGTCTTGACAGCCGACGAGGAGATCACGTTCATCCGTACAGAACTTACAAAGTACATGCAGTCCATCGATCCTAAGATGAATCTTTATGACTTCAGGCTCGTTCGTGAGGAAGAGTGTGACAAGCTCTTCTTTGAGATCCTGGTATCCTACGACGATCCTAAGTCTGATGATGAGATCAAGAAGATCCTCTGTGATAAGATCAAGGAGCTGGGCAAAGACTTTGAAGCCGTTATCACAGTCGACAGGGAATAATCACTTATATCCGTAACAGATCAAGGAAGAAGCTGACCTTAAGGTCCGGCTTCTTTTTCTTTGTGGTAAATAAGGTTGGATTTTTAGGTGTCTTCTTATTTTTCCAACCTTAAGCTGTCTTCACAAGATCCGGAAAATAATTTTCCAACCTGAGGTTGGATTTATGATTTTGGCTTTTTTCCTTTTCCAACCTAGGGTTGGATTTATCGTCACCAGAATGCTCTTTCATGATCTTTATGGTCCGGATCAGGCAGAAAAGCATAGGTAACCACAACTTTAGGTTGGATTTCTTGAAAGACCCATTTTCTTTTTCCAACTTAAGGTTGGATTTTTAAAATCGCTCTGAAAGGAAAGAAACCTAAGGTTGGACTTTTATTAAAAAACTGTTGTTCATCTTCTGATAAGGTTGGAAAAGCCTGCAGGACAGAGGGTTTGGAGGAGGGCGAAAAATTGCCACAAAATTACTTTGACTATCAAAGTATTGATGATATTATGAATTTGAACCATGAATATATCATGATGTATGGTACGATATGAGGGTGAGGTCGATCAATGCTCAGATATATACTTATGATGTACGTAACTTTAGTCCCGACAATACTTGCGGGAATCGCTGTGATGATATGGTGCAAGCTTCCTATAATGAGGTTTGCAGCTCGTCCTATCGATTGCGGTAAGAACTTCGTCGACGGGCGGAGGATCTTCGGGGACAATAAGACATGGAAGGGCATGATCGGATACGTTCTCTTCAACGTTATCTTTTCGGTGCTTTGGGGATTGATCTGTATCAACGAGACATTGGCTGGCCTCAACTTCTTTTACCAGGAACATGACAACACGGTTTTGTACAACGTTATGATCGGAGTGCTTTTGGGACTCGGATATGCATTATTCGAGCTTCCGAACAGTTTTCTCAAAAGAAGGCTTGATATCACTCCGGGAAAGACCGTCAAGGGATTTTGGAAGGTATTCTTTGTCTTTCTCGATCAGGCAGATTCCGTGTTCGGCGTGGCACTTGTGGTATGGCTGTTCTTCCCGCTGGGATTACTTCTTTACCTTTTGTACGTACTTGTCGGTGCCTTCACGCACTTGTTCCTGAACATGATGCTTTATTTCATGAAGCTTCGTAAGAATATGTTTTAAGGAGCAAAAGTTATGATCGTCGGATTAGATAGCAGGGAAGAGGGAAATGAGAAGCTCGGTAATAAGGGAAAGTTCCTGTTACTAATGAAAAGCAAAGGTTTCAACGTTCCGAACGGATTTGTTTTGGACAGTGACACCTATGACGATACAGTAAAGGCAAACGGAACTGATGAGAAGATAAAGGAGGCACTCAAAGGCCTTACCAAGGAGAACGTCCGCGAGACTTCCGAGAAGATAAGTAAGCTCTTTGACGGGCTTAAGCTTCCTTCCTCTATCGAAAAAGAGATCTCGGAAAAGGCAGATTCCGGCAAACTTTATGCCGTTCGAAGCAGCGGTACGAAAGAAGACCTTGATGAGTTCTCCTTTGCAGGACAGTACCAGACATTCCTTAACACAAGTTATGATGATATCGAAGAAAAAGTAATCGAATGTTATAAGTCGATGTATAGTGAGATCATCTTAAGTTATCTCATCAACAGGACCATTGATCTAAGTGACCTCAAGATGTCCGTTGTTGTCCAGGAGATGGTCGATTCAGACTTAAGCGGCATCTGCTTTACCATAGACCCTGTTACGGGAAATGATAAGACGATGCTCATCGAAGTGTCTGAGGGATTGGGTGAAAACATAGTAAGCGGCAAGACTGTTCCGGAGCAGTATCACTTCAACTGGTATGACGGAAAAGAAGTCGACCGCAAAGAAGGAAACAAGTTTATCTCTTCCGAAAAAGTTAAGGAATATGCAGATGTCTTCGCGAATATCCAGCAGGAGTTCGGATATCCTTGCGACATCGAGTTCGCGATCAAGAACGGCGAACTTTTCATCCTTCAGTCCAGAAGGATCACGAAGATAAACTATGCGGCTATCAACGACGTTTGGACCACGGCCGATTTTAAGGACGGTGGTGTTTCAGCAACGGTTTGTACGCCATATATGTGGAGTCTTTATGAATATATCTGGGAGTATTCTCTTCGAAAATTCATCGTTGACTCCAGGATCCTCAAGGATGAGGAACTTCCTAAAAAACTCGGCGAGATGTACTACGGCAGATGCTACTGGAATCTTTCTGCAGTCAAAAAGACCATGGAGCAGATCGTAGGTTATAAGGAAAGAGAATTTGACAGCGAGTACGGAATAAGCGGAAACTATGAAGGCGACGGTAAGATCACCGGCGCTACTCCAAAAGTACTTATCCACATGATCCCGATCATCGTAAAACAAAAGAGCCTTCTTGATGACAGAAAAAAGAATTCCGAAAGATACAAGCAGGAACTTTTGGATCTTTACTTTGACTACAAAGATAAGATCGATAACGGCAAGATCGAAGACATTACAAAGTCATTTGTGAAGATCACTAAGGAGACATATTTAAGATCGGAAACAACATATTTCTGGCAGATCTTTATCAACACGATCCACCAGTCACTTTATAAGGACAGCCTTCTTAAGTATGTGTCTGAAAGCGAGTATCTGTCGCTTCTTGCAAACATCGATAACATCTCCCACCTGCTTCCTTTCTATGACATGTGGGATATAACGAGAAAGATCAGAACAAGCGAAGATGATGTTAATTTCTGGAAGGAAAATTCCGCTTCGGATATCGCTAAAGATATCGATCAAGAAGCACATCAGATCCCTCTTGTAAAAAAGCTTATAAACGATTACGGATATCATTCCGATAAGGAACTGGATATCACATATCCGTGTTATTACGAGGAGCCTGAAGTATTGATCGCGATGGTCAAGGACATGGCACTTCTTGATGATTCTTTCTCACCTCTTGAAGACAAGGAAAGAGGAAACAAAGTTCATGAAAAGATAATGAAGGAACTTGAGGAAAAAGTATCCGCATCAGAGTATAAAAAGATCTCCAACAAGATCTCTAACATGCGAAGGATGCTCTGGTGGAGAGAAGAGTTCAGAGACGTTTCCACAAGGTTCTACTATATGCTTCGTATGTATACCATGGAGTACGCGAAAAAGCTTCAGAAAGACGGCGTACTTAACACATGGGAAGACGTGTGGTTCCTTAAGGTCGGAAACCTCTGGGACTTTATCGACGGCAAGAAGACAAAAGAAGATCTTAACGATCTCATCGTAAGAAATAAGTTCTACTATAACGCTTACAGAAATTACATCAGCGACAACGAGATAGGTCACGACTTTAAGGTCCTTAAGGACAGCGAGAGCAAGAACACGATAAAAGGTCTCGGTGCCAATAACGGAAAGATCACTGCAGTAGCAAGAGTCATCGAAGACTTTACAAAGATCGACAGGCTTCAGCAGGGCGATATCCTTGTAACGAGATTTACGGATACGGGCTGGACTCCAAAGTTCGCTATATTGTCTGGAATCGTAACCGAGTACGGCGGAATCCTCTGCCATGCTGCAATCGTATCAAGAGAGTACGGGATCCCGGCGATCGTATGCTGCAAGGATGCAATGAGCAAGATCAGGGACGGTCAGATCATAACCATTGACGGATCGACCGGAACAGTAACGATATCGGAAGGTGAGTAACATGTTTATCGGTAAATGGAACAAGTCAGTCATCTTAACTTATGTGGGTCTGATGTTCGCGGTCGCGGGTATCTTTCTCGCGTTCACCACAGACAAGATCACGTATTCTTATTCGTGCCTTATGATGGCAGGCATCTGCGATCTTTTTGATGGTATGGTCGCTCGAAAATGTAAGCGTACGGAAGAAGAGAAACTGTTCGGAATTGAGCTTGATTCTCTCGTCGATGTCGTTAACTTTATCGCACTTCCTATATGCATCTTTATCGCCATGGGACTTACGCATATCTGGGATCCGTTTATCTTTGCATTGTTTGCGATCTGCGGTGTTGCAAGGCTTGGATATTTCAATATCGCGACTGCCGACAGCGAGGGCCCTGTAAAGTATTACACGGGTCTTCCGGTAACATTCTCGGCACTTATTTTCCCGCTTATCTATCTTCTTAAAGTGCCGCTTCCGAAGAATGTTTTTCCGTTCGTTTTTGAAGGGTTCATCGTTCTCATATCCGTATGTCAGATCCTTAAAGTAAAGATACCGAAACCGAAGGGGATCTGGTACGGAATATTCGGACTTTTAGCTATCGTAATGCTAGTAGTCTTTCTGGTGTTTTTGTAAGGGATGAATCATGAAGATCTATGACAGACAAAGTAAGTCATATGAGGAGATCGAGCAGTACGGCGCAGGTAAGCTCGAGTTCTTATATAACAACGCGTTCGGAAGGCTTCTGTTGAGACTTGTAGTCTCACCTTTTGTGTCGGGCATCTACGGCAAGATGAACTCGCGTAAAAGTTCGGTCAAAAAGATCCCTGAATTCATCAGGGAACAGGGCATCGACATGAGCGAATATGAGGACAAAGAGTATGTGTCTTTTAATGATTTTTTTACTCGAAAAATACGTCCGGAGAAACGCCCGATCGACATGACAAAAAACGTGCTTATATCACCAGCGGATTCAAAGCTTCTGGTGTATAAGATCGACGATGAAACGAGGATGAATATTAAGGGAAGAGAATATACCGCTGACGAGGTCTTGGCGGGAAGTGCGGATGAGTTTAAGGGAGGGTCTGCGCTGGTCTTCAGGCTGAGCGTTGATAACTTCCACAGGTACTGCTTTCCGGATGAAGGAAGAGTAGTCAGTAACAGGAAAATAAAGGGCAAGCTTCATACGGTAAGTCCGATCTCGAAAGATCACAAGATCTACAAGGAAAACAGCCGTGAAGTGAGCATGTTGGAAACGAAGAATTTCGGGATCATTGCCTTTGTCGAAGTGGGCGCACTTCTGGTCGGAAAGATAGTGAACCATGAGGTGAGCGTTTTCGAGAAGGGGCAGGAGAAAGGTTATTTTGAGCCCGGCGGGTCGACTGTTATAATGTTTGTCGGAAGGGATATCGAAGTTGACGAAGACATAATGAAACAGAGCGCCGCGGGGATTGAGACTAAGGTCAGATACGGCGAGAGGGTAGGTGTTTTAAGGTGCTGAAACGACTTCACATATATTTTAAGGAACGTTATCCGATCATACCGAGATTGATATTGGGCGTGATCGTTTTTCTGGAGATCCACTTTATCATCCTTTTGAATCAGGGAGTTACCAAAGATCAGTTCAGGATCGGCATTCAGGAGTTTGTCGGTGCTTTTACGGTGTTCGCGTTTTTGCTGTGGCTGAGGATCGCGGATGACCTCAAAGATTACGAGACCGATCAGGTATTGTTTCCCGATAGACCGCTTCCGAGCGGGCGCGTTTTTAAAAAGGATATCATCATCGCGTGCGCAATCGTGCAGGCAATTACGATCGCGCTGAATGTCATCTTCATGTGGAAGAACATCATCTTTTTTATCGTGCTATATATCTACGGATATCTCATGAGCAAGTGGTTCTTCCAGAAGGCGAAGATCCAGCCGAGTTTGCCGCTGGCGCTGGTTACGCATAACCCGGTGCAGGCGATCGTCAATCTTTACATCATCGCTTTTACGGTGCAGAAATATGACCTTAAGGTCTTCACGCTGACGAATATCATGGCGCTGTGGACGCTTTATTTCCCGGCACTTATCTGGGAGGTCTCAAGAAAGATCAAGGCGCCGAAAGACGAGAACGACTACACTACTTACAGCAAGCTCTTCGGATATAAAAAGGCAACCCGTTTCGTATTGATCCTGACGATCATGGATATCATCACGAACTTTATCCTCGTCTGGAACCTCAACAAGATCTCAGTATGCGTATTGGGACTTCTGGTCTCATGGATGACATGGAAGTTCATTCAGTATATCAGGAACCCGGAAAGGTTCACGCTCGTCAACAAAGTCGAGCTATACACATATCTTCAGGAGTCGACCATGCTTCTTACGATAGTCGCATTCCTTGTGTTCGGAAAGGTCTAAGATGTACGGTAAAAAGATCGACAACCTGATAAAGATGAGAGATGCCGGGATCAACGTTCCGGCCTTTGCCGTCGTGCCTTACGAGGATGCGATAAAGGACGATCTTAAGTTTGATCTTCCTTCCTCTCGAAAACATTTCTCGGTCAGAAGTTCTGCCGATATCGAAGACGGTGAATCCACAAGTTTCGCCGGTCAGTTCGATACGTTTTTGAACGTTGAAAGAGATGATGTTCCTGCGAAGATAAAAGAGATAATCTCGTCGATAAAAAGCGACACAGTTAAGGCATATGCTGAGAGTAAGAACTTGGATATCAACGACATAAAGATGAACGTCATCGTTCAGGATATGATCGACGCGGATATCTCGGGAGTTCTTTTTACTGCGAACCCTCAGGGGATCCTTAACGAGAGCGTCATAACAGTCGGAAGAGGACTTGGCGAGGGCGTTGTATCATCAAAAGTAGATACTACTTCCTACTACTATAACTTAACTGATAAGATATGTTATTTCGAAGGCGAAGAAGATCTTCTGACCTCGGAAAAGACCGAAGAACTGATCGCGATCTCTGAAAAGATAAAGGAACTTTTCGGAGAGTTTTTGGACATAGAATTCGCGATAAAAGATGATGATATATTTATCCTTCAGGCGCGTCCGATTACAACACTTAAAACAGATGATCCGCTCATCTTAGATAACAGCAACATCGTTGAAAGTTATCCGGGGATATCGCTTCCTTTAACGACGACTTTCGTTGATCTTGTCTATAGCGGAGTGTTCCGCGGAGTATGTGCAAGAGTACTTAAGAACGAGAAGGAATTAAGTAAGCACGAAGACGTATTTTTGAACATGACGGGACACGTCAACGGACGCGTTTATTATAAGATCAGCAACTGGTACACGGTACTTAAATTCTTGCCGTTCAGCAAGAAGATAATCCCTGTCTGGCAGGAGATGCTGGGCGTACGAAATAAGAACTACAATAACGATGATGTTAACGTAAATTTCTTCGTAAGATTCATGACGTATTTTAACTCGGTTTATGAGCTGTTGAGCGTGCCGAAAAACATGAAGAGATTGAACGAGAAATTCATCGTGATCAATGATGATTTTTATAGCAGATATAATGAGAATCTTACACCAAAAGAATTGGTATCTATGTTCAACGATATCAAGGTAAAACTTTTCGGCTGCTGGGACATTACGCTGCTTAACGATATGTACTCTTTTATCTTCACGGGACTACTTAAATCCCGCATGAAAAAGAAGCATAAAAAGAGTGATAAAGAGATCAACGATTACATAAGCGGGATCTCTGATATCGAGAGCATGAAACCGGTGATCGAGATAACAAAACTCGCGCTTCAAAAAGACGAATTATCAAGCGAAGAATTCGAAGCAAAAAAGAAAGAATATATCCGTAAGTTCGGCGATCGAAATCTCGAAGAACTTAAGATCGAGAGCAGGACGTTCAGAAGTAATCCCGAGCTTCTCGATGAGAGGATCGAAACATACAGAAAAGACATGGATCGGTTGAGAGAAACATACAGGAGTTTCAGCAAGGAAAAATCATCCGAAGATAAGTATGATTTCTTAACGAGATTCTACGTAAAAAGAAGTTCTCTCGGCATCTATAACAGAGAGATCTCCAGGCTCAACAGAAGCCGCATTTACGGCATAGTAAGACTCATCGTTGATACACTCGGAAAGAGATATGTTGAGCAGGGATTAATTGAAAAAGAATTCGACATTTATTATCTGAAGATCGATGAAGTATTGGACCTCGCACAAAAGCCTTCTGACATGAAGGAAAAGGTCGAGTACAGGAAAGAAAGATACAGGCTTTATAGAGAGCTTCCTCCGTACTCCAGACTGATCTTCGCTGAAAAGGAATTTAACAAAAGTCACGTGGCGATCAACTCGTACAAAAAGACGCTTAACGATAACGAACTTCAGGGCGTTCCTTGTTCGGGAGGAGTCATCGAAGGTGAGGCGCTGGTTGTGCGTGACGTTAACGATACAAAAGATGTCAAGGATAAGATCCTCATAACGAAGATGACGGACCCGGGGTGGGTGTTCCTTCTGACGTCCGCCAGAGGTGTCATATCGGAAAAAGGGTCGCTGCTTTCTCATACTGCGATAATCTCGCGTGAGATCGGAATTCCGTCCATCGTCGGAGTAAAAGATCTGATGCTCACGATAAGAAGCGGAGACACCATAAAGATGAACGGTGATAACGGTAAGATAGAGATCATAAAAAGAGGTGAATATAAATGAAACTGGTCAAGTTTGAAAGTGAAGAAAAGTACATCAAGGAATTCACAAAACTTCCGTCCGTGATCTACAGCTCGGATGACAACATGGAAGATCCGGATTCGATGAAAAAGATACTTCTCGGAGAGCATCCGCTGAGCAAGTATTTTAAGCTCGACAAGTTCCTGGTATTCGATGATGAGGAGAATACGAAGGGACGTTTCTGCATCACGAGTTATGAGGGCGATAAGACCGCGTACTTCGGCTTTTTCGAGTGTGTGAATGATAAGGATATTGCGAAGTTCCTTTTCGAAAAAGCGTACGGGTTTTGTAAGGAGAACGGGTACGAGAAGATACAAGGTCCGGTGGATGCGTCTTTCTGGATCAAGTACCGATTGAAGATCAACAAATTCGAGACGCCGTACACGGGCGAGCCGTATAACAAGGATTACTACTTTGAGCTTTTTAAGGACAACGGTTTTGAGGTCAAGGAGCACTATACTTCGAATGCGTTCAGGGCGGTTGACGAGACATACGTGAATGATGTTTTCGAGAAGAGATTTGAAGAATTCGAGAAGAGCGGTTACGTGATAAGAAGCCCGAAGGAGGAAGAGTTCGGGGAGGCGATCGACGATGTCTACAGGCTCGTGTCGGAGCTCTATAGCGACTTCCCGATCTTCAAGGACGTTAAGAGGGAGGACTTCCGCGAGGTGTTCATGAGCTATAAGCAGATCATGAACATGAGCATGACAAAGCTCGCGTATTATAAGAACAAGGCGGTCGGTTTTTATGTGTCGATACCTGACTACGGTAACCTCGTGTATCACACCAAAAATCCGATCAACATCGCGAAGATACTCAAGACAAAAAAGAAGCCGAAGCGCTACGTTATGCTCTACATGGGCGTCGACCAGCAGCACAGAGGGCTCGGGAAGGCTCTTACTTATGCGATCATGAAAGAACTCATGGCTAGCGGACTTCCGAGTATCGGTGCGCTCATAAGGGACGGAAAAGTCAATCAGAAATATGCGTCGGATGACATTACCGATGTTTACGAATATGTACTTCTTGAAAGGGAAATCAGGTGATAGAAATGAACGAACTGGAAAAGTTTTTAAGAGCAGATTATGAGAAGTGGAACAAGAGAGAATATCTCTTCGAGATGAAGAACGGAAAGTATGAAGGGATCACTTTCGGAGAGTTTATCGAGAAGGTAAATTATCTCGCATCTTACTTCATCGCTAACGGTTACAAAGATAAGAATATCGGTATCTACAGCCCAAACTCTCTGGCGTGGATGATATCTGATGTAGCCATCATGAACTATGTCGGATTAAGTATCGGATTATCCAAGGACTGGAAGGATGATAATCTCGATTATTCCATCAAAAAATGCGACATTGAATGTCTTATGTACAGCAAGGAATTAGCCGATCAGGTCAACGTCGTAAGAGGAAATTTCCCGAACGTCAGATTCATCTGTATCGAGGATGAATTCGATAAGATGCTGGAGGAAGGAAAAGAGAAGCTCACAGGTCTTTTCACTCTCGAACCGGTCGATGAGGATAAGCCTGCGAAGATCGTATTTACCAGCGGCTCTACATCTTTCCCGAAGGCAGTAATGCTCTCCATCAAAAATATCTACGCGAGCTACGAAGCTCTGGCAAAAAGGATACAGGTCGACGAGAACGACGTGTGCTATCTGTTCCTTCCGCTGAACCACACATACGGCTCTATCTTCAACTTCCTTTATTCGCTGGTATTCGGCTACAGCGTATATCTTACGGGCGACATCAAGAACATGGTACAGGAGATGGCAATGGTCAAGCCGACAGTCTTCTGCGCTGTACCTCTCGTATATCTTAAGTTCTACGAAGCAGCCAACGCATATAATGTGCCTTTGAAGGCACTTCTCGGCGGCAGACTTAAGTATCTGTTCGTCGGAGGCTCGAATCTCCCGCATGACATACGTAAAGTTTATATGGATCAGGGAATGCACCTGATGAACGCGTACGCGCTTTCGGAGACAGCATCGGGATTTGCCATCGATTATCCTGAAGTCGACGACATGGACAGCGCAGGAACGGTCCTCGAATATGTTGACGCCAAGGTCATCGATCCGGATGAAGACGGTATCGGTGAACTGGCCATCAAAGGACCTAACGTTTTCCACGGTTATTACGGCGATGAAGAGATCACCAGGAGAGTCTTCAACAAAGACGGTTATTACTTAACAGGCGACCTCGGAAAGATCGTCAACAACAAGGTCTACGTAAAGGGCCGTAAGGACACCATGATCGTTCTCATTAACGGCGAGAACGTATCATCCAAGCGTATCGCCGATAAGGTAAAGGAAGCTGATCCGAGGATCGCTTCAGTCAAGGTCTACGTCCGCGATGAACTTTTGACCTGCGACATCTTCGTCAACGGCAAAGAGAACATGGAAGGCGACTGGCAGCAGGTCATCGATAAGGTCAACGATAATCTCTCCAAGTACTAGAAGATCAGAAAATTCAGCGTCAACGACATAAGCTCACTTTTGAAGGGGTGATCATAATTGGGACTTCCGACATTAGGACAAACTGAGATCATAAGAACGTTCATAGCACTCGCACTTCTTCTCGGCAGCGCGTTCCTCTTCGGCACGCTTATCGAGAAGATCAAAGGTCCCCGCGTAGTCGGTGAGATCTTAGGCGGCATGCTCATCGGAGGAAGCGGACTTTTCCTCATCTTCCCGGACTTCATGAACTCCATCTTCAGCGCTTATCCCGAAGAAGGAAAAGTCCTGAATGTCTTTTATCAGATGGGTCTCATCTTCCTGATGTTCCTGTCGGGATTTTCCACCAAGATCGAAGTCGACCGTAAAAACTCGAAGATCATAACCCTGGTCTTCTTCGGCGCGACGGTCCTTCCGATGCTGGGCTCTATCCCGTTTTTCAACATGTTCCAGGAATACTTCATCGGCGACAGAGGTAACGTCTTTTCGTACCGCCTCGTTTTCGCGATAGGCGTCGCCATCACATCCATTCCTGTCATCTCGAAAATATTCTTCGACATGGGCGTTATGAACACCAAATTCTCCAACGCGGTGCTCACCGTTTCCACGTTCCAGGATCTTCTTTTGTGGATACTTCTGAACATGGCATCCCGCGTCGCTGATTCAGGTAAACTGAGCCTCGTCGACACCATCGTTGTATCAGTTGCGACCATCGGAATGTTCGTTGTTGTGACGATCCTCAGTAAGTTCATGAAGGACATCAAGCTGAAGCTTCCGACCAACGTTTTCTACACCTTAAGCTTCGTCGCTCTCCTTTTAGTCAGCGGCCTTCTTTACATGGTCGGCATCAACATCATGTATTCCGCGTTCCTCGTGGGCTACATCGTCAAGACATTGTTCGGTTCCGCCGTCGAAGCCAACGAGCGCATCAAGTATCTGGAGCACTTCGTTTTCTCGTTCTTCGTTCCGATCTACTTTGCCCTCGTCGGCATCCAGCTCAACGTCTTCCACAACTTCTCGCTCCTGAGATTCCTTTTATTCTTCGCCATCGCTTTCGGTCTCGAGTTCGTCGGCACCTGGCTTTTCCTCATTCCGGGCAAAGTCAGCAACTCCACAAAGCTCAACTTCGCGATCACCATGAACGCCAGAGGCGGCCCTGGGATCGTCCTCGCGACGGTCGCTTACGGTTCGGGTATAATAAGCATAGAATTTTTTACTGTGCTTATCCTCACGACCATGCTGTCGTCCATGATCGCAGGATACTATCTGAGGTTCCGTCAAAGGAGAGACAAGGATGTTTTCAACAAACTGGCGTAAACTGGTTCCGATCGTTTTGTTGGTCTTTCTTTGCTCCTGCTCGAAAACACCCGCCGACATCCCAACCGAGTCCACAACCGCTGCCGTGATCACGACCGCTGTCGAACAGACAACTTCTACGGAACAACCGTCGGATACACCAGCGATCCCGACCGAGACAGCAGCAGACGAATATCAGATCACCGTCGATTCCATGACATTGGACGAGAAGATCTATTCTCTTTTTATCGTCACTCCCGAGCAGCTCTTGGGAAGCGACAAACCCGTTAACGCAGAAGACTACGTAACGGTTCCAACACCCGAGCTCTTAACCGCCCTGGATGCTAAGCCTGTTGCTGGCGTGGTCATGTTCGGAGGCAATATCATTAATCCTGAGCAGATAAAATCTCTTAACGAAGTTTTCAGCTCCCGTGACATGTTCGTCTGTATCGACGAAGAAGGCGGCGACATCGTAAGGATCGCAGGAAATCCCGAGTTCGACGTTCCGTGGTTCCTTCCCGCAGCTGAATGCGACGACCCTTATACGATGTACATGGAGATCTCCATATATCTAAGGCAGTACGGCTTTAATCTTAACTTCGCGCCGGTAGCGGATATCTCCGTCGACGGCGGCGGAGTAATAGGAAACAGGGCATTCGGAAGCGATCCTCAGACCGTCTGTTCGAAGCTCGAAGACTCTTTGGAGGTATTCAGGAACTTTGGCGTAATAAGCTCCCTTAAGCATTTCCCGGGTCACGGAGCAGCATCAGCCGACAGTCATTTCGGCGCGGCTTTGGTCGATAAATCTTTGGACGAACTTACAAAATACGAATTTCTTCCTTTCGTCGCGGGCATAAAGGAAGGAGCTCCGTTCGTAATGGTGGGCCACATAACAGTTCCCGAAGTTACGGGCGATCTTCCGTCCACACTCTCACCTGAGATGATGTCGGTCTTAAGAAACGATCTGGGATTTGAAGGTGTGATCATAACGGATTCGTTCTGGATGGAGGCCATAACCGACGAGTTCGGTTCGGGCGAAGCTTCTCTCATGGCTCTTGAAGCAGGTGCAGACATAGTCCTTATGCCTGACGATCTTGATGAAGCATACAAAGCCGTAAGAGCTGCAATTGAGTCCGGAGAATTGACTGAAGAAGAGATAGACGCCAAGATTACCCGCATCCTTAAGGTCAAAAATGAGTACGGAATCTGATTTCTGTGACGTATCTAAGGGGTTTTTGTGATTTTGTCACAGCATATAAGACATTTGTCACAAAGCCCCGATATTATCATCAAATTAACACTGTTACATTCACGATTCGTTGTTATAAACCTAAGAAATCTCTTAATTTTTTTATTAAACGGTTGTATTATAACTTTAAATGAAATGAGATTTTGGGGGAGCGGGCATGGACTTAATGTCTATACATGTATCTTTCTTGCTTTTTGAGTCGATATTCTGTTTTTTGTCGGCTCTTGTTTCCGTGTCCGATAAAGGTTTCAAGAACAAAAGAGTCATGGTCACGCTCCTTAATATCAGCGTCGGCTTGCTGCTCTTGGCGGAATTTACCTACTATCTGTTCAAAGATCAGGACCAGTTTTCAAGTTACATCATGGTCAATCTTTGCAGTTTCGCGAATTTCTTTATCGTTGATTTCCTCATAATCGCCTACGTAGTCTTTGCGTCTTACATCATTTTCGGAAAGTTCAGTCTGAAGAAGGGTGCCCCGTGCAGGATAAGGCTTACACTTTGCACTCTCATCGGCCTTATCGGGATCATAATGGTCATCGTTTCACAGTTCACGGGCATCTACTATCATATCGATGAGCATAACGTATACCACAGAGGACCTTTGTTCCTGATATCTGTCGCTATTCCGTTCCTTGCGATGTTCATCTTTGTGACTATCATCATCCAGAATGCGCGTAAGCTGGGCGTCAGGATGACCATAGCTCTTATGTCTTATTTCCTTCTTCCGCTTGTCGGAGGAATCCTCCAATACTTTTTCTACGGATATTCATTCCTGGAGATGGCGACAGGTTTTTCAGTCATCCTTCTTTTCATAGAAGGTGCCATCGATACCAAGCGCGAAGTTATCCGCGTCTCAAAGACCGAGGTCAGGACCGGACTTGCGAACGAGCACGGCTGTGTCGAGTGGCTTAACTCCAAGGAAGACAGAAGCGAACTTTTGAATTACGCAGTTATCTTTTTCGATCTTATAAAGTTTTCGGAGATAAACCGTAAGCACGGTATGGATATGGGCGATCAGTTCCTTCATAATTACGCGGCTTCGTTTTCTTCATTCATGGATGATGACGAGATCCTGGGAAGAGCATACGGTAACCTCTTTATCGCGATCGTCAAGAAAAAGAAGCTTAAGAACTTTACCCGCCTTCTCGAGAAGATGGACGTAACCGTTAA
>JAGCGK010000059.1 GCA_017649645.1 Clostridiales bacterium
TATGAGGACAGAGACAGATTTGTCATCATGGAAAAGATCGGAATGAGTTCATCCGAAGTTAAGCGCACCATAAGGACCCAGATCCTTCTCGTGTTCTTCCTGCCGCTAGTAGTAGCAGCGATACATACGCTGTTTGCTTCTCCGATCCTTCTTAAACTTCTGAGGCTTCTTATGATGACTAACGTTTCTCATTATCTGATCTGCGCTCTGGTGGTCTTTGTGGTTTTCGCTACCATTTATGCTCTTATCTATTCAGGAACATCGAAAACGTATTATAATATCGTAAAATGATGTTTTTTGGAGATTGTTGATGTACCGGATCTTATTAGTTGAAGATGATAAAAACCTGGCTTCGGCCATGAAGACACAGATAGAAAACTGGGGTAATGATGTGCACCTCATAAGTGATTTCAAAGACATAATGCCGGAATTTAATGAGTACGACCCGCACCTCGTTTTACTGGACATTATGCTCCCGTTCTTTAACGGATATCACTGGTGTGAGACCATCAGAAAAGGATCAAATGTACCGATCATCTTCCTGTCGTCCGCATCCGATAACATGAACATAGTAATGGCAATGAATATGGGCGGGGATGATTTCATCCCCAAGCCCGTAGACCCTATGGTATTAACAGCCAAGATCCAGGCGATCCTTCGAAGAAACTACGAGATCAAAGCGTCGATGTCCGAGATCGAATTTGACGGAGCTTCGCTTAACCTCAATGACAGTACGGTATCCTTTGAAGGTCAGAAGATCGAACTTACAAAAAACGAGTTTCGTATCCTTCGTGTCCTTCTCGAAAACAGGGGTAAGATCGTAAGTCGTGATTCTCTCATGACAGCCCTTTGGCAGGATGACTGCTATGTAGAGGAAAATACCCTTACCGTTAATGTTGCAAGGCTTCGTAAAAAGATGGAAGATCTCGGCCTTAAAGATCTCATCGTTACCAAACCGAGGGCAGGTTATATAATCTCATGAATAGAACCGTCCGAGTCTTAAAAGATACGTTAAAACAATTCACGATCGCGTTCATGGTATTCCTGATAATTACCATAGTCGATGCGGTCGTGTTTTGGCTATATAATTCGATCTTTGAACCGCTTTTTTATGCTTCTTTGATCTGTGTCGCGTTTCTTCTTGTCCTCTTTGTAATGTATTTTCTGATAAACCTCCGGAATGATTCTAACAGGGAGCATCTTAAGAACACGGATGAACGTGAGTGGATCAATAATCTCGAGCCTAAGACACTTGCGGAAGAAGACTACTGCGAGATGCTTAAGACAGTCCTTAAGAAGTTTACGGAATATGATCTGACTAATGAAACCGAGAAGCAGAATATGCTCGATTATTACACCAGCTGGGTCCACCAGATCAAGACTCCGATATCTGTTATGCGTCTTGAACTAAAAAGTAATGACACGGAAGAGAACAGAGTCCTTTTGGGAGAACTTTTCAGGATCGAGAGATATGTTGACATGGTCCTTCAATACGTAAGGCTTGATTCAAATACCAATGATCTTGTGATCGGTGAATATCCTCTCGATGATATCATCAGGGAGTGTATCCGTAAGTATGCGTCTCAGTTTATCTCAGCCAAGGTTAAACTTGAATATGAGGGTACCGACAAGGAAGTTATTACTGATCGAAAATGGCTTTCGGTCATAATCGAGCAGCTTCTTTCAAATGCCGTTAAATACGCGCCTGAAGGCAAAGTTGAGATCAAGGTAACCGATGACAACAAACTTATCGTAGAGGATAACGGTATCGGCATAAGACCTGAGGATCTGCCGCGTGTTTTCGAGAAGGGATATACGGGTAATAACGGAAGGCTCGGAATGAATTCCAGCGGACTTGGACTTTACCTGAGTAAGAAGGCGGCTGATAAGATCAAAGTGCCTATAAGCGTAGAAAGCGAGCTGTCGAAGGGAACTAAGTTTACCTTGGATCTTAACAAGAGAGAGTTGCTCAAGGATTGACCCTGTAATTAATGACAAAAGCATAAATCAGAAAACAATAATTATTTATTATAATGTTTGGTTGAAATTCGAATACCGATTGTTATAATCACATATTAAAGATGGGCAATGGCGTTCACTTAAGGCGATATCCGCCCTAAGGGGACGTCTTTTTTCTTGGGAGTGTGATTTATGTTAAAACCTGATCGTAAAATTGTTCTGGAAGACGGCAAAGAGTACGTCGGCTTCGGCTTCGGCGCTAAAGTCGAGAGAGTTTGTGAGATCGTTTTTAACACTTCTATGGTTGGCTATCAGGAGATCATCTCTGATCCTTCATACACGGATCAGATGGTTGTTATGACATATCCTCTGATAGGTAACTATGGTGTTACAGACGATGACTATGAGACAAAGAACCCTAGTATCGGAGGCCTTATAGTAAGTGACTATAACGATATGCCTTCAAACTTCAGATATACTAAGACTTTGTCGGAGGAACTTGAAGATAACGGTATTCCGGGTATTAGCGGAGTCGATACCAGAGAGATCACCAGAAGCATCAGAGATATCGGTTCAAGAAGAGTCATCATTACCGATATCGATACCACTAAGGAAGAAGCTTTGAAGAAGATCGCTGAGACACCTGTACCGCATGATCAGGTAAGCCGCGTAAGCTGCAGGAAGAGATGGTATTCAAGAACTCCGAACCCGAAGTTCAATGTAGTAGCCATCGACTGCGGCATCAAGCTTAACATCATCCGTAAACTCAACAGCTACGGCTGTAACGTTACGGTAGTTCCATATGATACATCTGCTGAGGAGATCGAGTTCATGAAGCCTGACGGAATATTCCTCTCTAATGGTCCTGGAGACCCTGAGGATGTTACACCGGTTATAAATACAGTTAAGGCTCTGAAGGGCAAGTATCCGATCTTTGGTATCTGCCTCGGTCACCAGATGATCTCGCTTGCTTACGGAGCTACCACATATAAGCTCAAGTTCGGTCACAGAGGCGGAAACCATCCGGTTAAGAATCTCGAGACAGGTAAGATCGAGATCACATCCCAAAACCACAGTTACGCAGTTAACATGGACAGTCTTAAGAATACAAAGCTTAAGGCTACACACATAAATCTTCTCGATAATACGATCGAAGGTGTAGAGTGCGTTGAGGATAACGTATTCTCCGTTCAGTACCATCCTGAAAGTGCACCTGGTCCGCAGGACAGCACGTACCTTTTCGAGAAGTTTACTAAGATGATGAAGGAGGTATCCGAAAATGCCTAAGAGAACTGATATTAAGAAGGTTCTGGTCATCGGTTCGGGACCTATAGTCATCGGACAGGCTGCCGAGTTCGACTACGCAGGAACACAGGCCTGCCTCGCTCTTAAAGAAGAAGGATACGAAGTTATCCTTGCAAACTCCAACCCTGCAACTATCATGACAGATACTTCCATCGCTGATAAGGTTTACATGGAGCCTTTGACTCTTCGTTATCTGGCTCGTATCTGCCGTCTCGAAAGGCCTGATGCCATCGTTCCGGGTATCGGCGGACAGACTGGTCTTAACCTTGCCATGCAGCTCGCGAAAAAGGGCGTTCTCGAAGAGTGTGAGATCGAACTTCTCGGAACTGATGCTAAGAGTATCGAGTGCGCAGAGGACCGTGAATTGTTCAAGGAATTGTGCGAGAAGATCGGCGAACCTGTTGTTCCTTCTCAGATCACATACAGCATAGAAGAAGCATTAAAGGCTGCTGATGAGATCGGCTATCCTGTAATCTTAAGACCGGCATTCACGCTTGGCGGTACAGGCGGCGGATTTGCAAATGATCCTGAAGAACTTAAGGTCATGATGAAAAATGCCCTTGCGCTTTCTCCTGTACATCAGGTACTTATCGAGAAGAGTATCAAGGGTTATAAAGAGATCGAGTATGAGGTAATCCGTGATGCGAACGATACGGCTATTACGGTATGTAACATGGAGAACCTGGATCCTGTAGGTATCCACACAGGTGACTCTATAGTTGTAGCTCCTTCTCAGACGCTTACAAATAAGGAATATCACATGCTCCGTGACAGTGCCCTTAAGATCATCAGAGCTCTCGGAGTTAAGGGAGGATGTAACTGCCAGTTCGCACTTGATCCTCACTCATTCAAATACTATGTAATCGAAGTTAACCCTCGTGTATCCAGATCTTCCGCTCTTGCTTCCAAGGCCAGCGGTTATCCTATCGCGAGAGTATCAGCTAAGATCGCAGTCGGTATGAACCTTGACGAGATACAGTTGGCTAATACACCTGCATGCTTTGAGCCTGCACTCGACTATGTAGTAACAAAGATGCCGAGATTCCCGTTCGACAAGTTCCCGGCAGCAATGAATAAACTCTCTACTCAGATGAAGGCAACAGGCGAAGTAATGAGCGTCGGTCGTACATTTGAGGAGAGCCTTCTTAAGGCTATCCGTTCTCTCGAAGACAGCAAGAACCACATCCATATGACGAAGTTCGATTCCGAGCATATGAGCGTGGAAGACCTTCTCGATTACATCAAAGAGGGAACCGATGACCGTATCTATGCCATCTCACAGCTTATGTGGCTCGGTGTTGATATCTCTCTTATCTGCGATATCACGGGAATCGACATGTTCTTCCTCGACAAGATCAAGAAGATCGTTGATTTTGAAAAAGAGATGGAAGAGAACAAGAACTCAATGGAGCACCTCATCGAAGCTAAGAGGATGGGATTCTCAGATTCCTATGTAGCTGAACTTTGGGGTATGACAGAAGATGATGTATATAAGATCCGTCTTGATAATAATATCGCTCCTATCTATAAGATGATCGATACATGTGCTTCGGAGTTTGAAAGCTACGTTCCTTATTTCTACTCCACATATGCATCTGAAAACGAGTCTATAGTTACAAATAATAAAAAGATCATCGTATTGGGTTCAGGTCCTATAAGGATCGGCCAAGGCGTTGAGTTCGACTATTCAACGGTTCATGCGGTAAGGACGATCCGTGAGATGGGTTATGAGGCGATCGTTATCAACAATAACCCTGAGACGGTTTCTACTGACTATACGACTGCTGATAAGCTCTACTTTGAGCCGTTAACCACAGAAGATGTAATGAACATCATCAACCTTGAAAAGCCTGAGGGTGTAATCGCTACGCTCGGAGGCCAGACTGCAGTCAACCTTGCTGATTCTCTTACCAGAAGAGGTGTTAAGATCATCGGTACTGACTGTGAAGCTATCGAGAAAGCTGAGAACAGAGATGCATTCGATGCAGTTATCAAGTCTCTCGAGATCCCTAACCCTAAGGGTGAGGCTGTTACTGATATTCCGACGGGTATCAAGGTTGCAGAAAAGATCGGTTATCCTGTTCTCGTTCGTCCTTCGTTCGTATTGGGCGGCCGTGCAATGGAGATCGTTGCTAATGAAACGATGCTCGTTAAGTATCTTAAAAACGCCGTTGAAGTTGACGAAGATAAGCCTGTATTGATCGATAAATATCTTGTCGGAAAAGAAGTAGAGGTCGATGCGATCTGTGACGGTAAGGAAGTATTTATTCCGGGTATCATGGAACTTGTTGAAAGAACGGGTGTCCACTCCGGTGACAGTACGAGCGTATATCCTCCGTTCTCTATATCTGACAAGGTAAAAGAAACTATCTGCGATTACACAACAAGACTTGGTCTCGGAATCGGTATCGTAGGTCTATTCAATATCCAGTTTATCGTTGATAAGGATGACAGCGTATATGTAATCGAGGTTAACCCGAGAGCTTCAAGAAGTGTTCCGTTCCTTTCTAAATCAACGGACAGAAATCTTGTTACCATCGCTACAAAAGTTATGCTCGGTGTATCACTTAAAGATCAGGGCATTACTAATCTGAAGCCTGTTGAATCCGAGAACAGATGGTATGTTAAAGCTCCTGCATTCTCATTCCAGAAACTCGACGGAATGGACTCTTATCTGTCACCTGAAATGAAGTCGACAGGTGAGGCCATAGGTTACGATACAAGGCTTAACAGAGCTTTCTATAAGGCTTTGCAGGCTTCCGGCATCAAGATGAAGGACTACGGAACCGTAATCGTTACACTTGCTGATGAGGATAAGGAAGAAGCTCTTCCGCTCATAAGAAGATTCTACGAACTGGGATTTAATATCGAAGCTACCATCGGTACTGCTAACTTCCTTAAAAAGCACGGCATCAGAACCCGTGTAAGAGGGAAGCTCAGCGAGGGAAGCGAAGAGATCCTTGATTCCATCCGTGCAGGATACGTAAGCTATATCATCAACACACGTGCGATCCTTTCAGGCGTGCACTTTGAAGACGGTGTTGCGATAAGAAGATGTGCTATCCAAAACGGTGTTACGATCTTTACTTCACTTGATACGGTCAAGATCCTTCTTGATGTTCTTGAAGAGACAATACCGGGTATCTCGACCATCAATGAGAAGTAAGTTTTCGAAAAATACCTTACAAATTACATAAAAACACATTAAGAACTTCTTAATTTTGCACAAAGCCGTTGAAATATACGGCTTTGTTGTGTTACCTTCAAATCGGGGATGAGAAAACAATCGGAATATACGAAGGGAAGGTAATGTTATGCGTAAGCGTAGCTTTGAAGTTTTTGCCGCATTATTTCTTATTTGTATAATCGGCTTCATGGGGATCAATATCCTGTATTTTATCGGCAAGTGGTATCCGTATCAGAGATGTTCCTGCGAATTTGATGCTGTTGAGGGTTCTCCTAAGGAAAGGATCAATCTTGGAACTGACTATGACTTTAAGGTCGAAATGCCGGATTATCTGAGTTTTGAATCGGGTTTTCTTAAGATCAAGCCTAAGTATGATCCGATCATGACCATTAATGAGAGCGGAGTCCAGTATTATGACGGTGATCCTTACGTGGATCTTATGATCATGCCTCAGGTTTTCGGTCCTGCGCAGATGTATGTGTCTGTATTGGCTGAGGACGGTTACTGGCAGATCCCTATCAACAGGGATTCCGAGTATATTCCTGACAGAAAGGAACCTAAGGAGATCTCTGATCATTATGAGGAGCTTCTTAAGGAACACGAAAACGAGATAAGACTGATGATAGATGCTGCTGAAGATGAGTGGCCGAGTGTTTTCGAGTAAATAAAATATTTTTATATATATGGTATAATATCTCCTAGTTTGGTATGGAGATATAGATCATATGGAAGTATTAACGGTTAAGGATGTAGTAAAGACATTTGCCATCAGTGAGAAACAGAGAAAGGCTCTCGGAGTTTCCGAGAGGCGTAAAAGAGCTGTAGATGGCGTAAGTTTCACGGCAAGGTCAGGAGAAGTATTTGGTCTTATAGGACCTAACGGAGCAGGTAAGACCACTACCATGCGAGTTCTTGCTACCATGATCAAGCCTGACAGCGGTGATGCTCTCTATAATGATGTAAGCTGTGTTAAAAATCCGGAGAAGGTTCGTTCTGAACTTGCCTTTCTGACGACAGATCTCAGGCTCGACATGAAGGCTACTCCGAGACAGATGTTTGACTTTTTCTCAGAACTTTACCATATTCCGGCTGATGTTGCTTCAGAAAGAAAAACTGTTCTTTTCGAGAAGTTTGGTATAAATGAATTTGCCGACAGTATCATATCGAAGCTTTCACAGGGACAAAGGCAGAAGGTGTCCCTGGTAATTTCCGTTTTGCATGATCCGAAGTTCATTATTTTCGATGAACCGACGAACGGACTTGATATCATTGCTGCCCGTGAGGTCAGAAACTTCATCATGGATATGAAGGCTGAAGGGAAGTGTGTCATTATCTCAACGCATCTTTTTGATCTTGTTGAGAAAGTGTGCGACCGTGCAGCTATGATCATGGACGGGAAGATAGTTGTTAACGATACTCTGGAAAATCTTACGAACGGCAAATCTCTTGAGGATGCCTTTTACGACATTTATGTCGATATGAAGGGAGGCAACGCATGAGAGATATAATGACAGTTGCCAAAAAAGAACTTCGTGCGTTCTTTACTGACAAAGTTTTGCTGATCCAGATCTTTATATTGCCGTTCCTTATCGTGTTCGGCTACTGTTCTTTGTTCTCGGTTCTTGCTGAGCCTATAAATACTGAGAATAAAGATGAGAAGACGAACGGATACTATGTCAATTCACCGGAATACTTCCTTGTAGCTTTTGAAACGCTGGGTATGGAGGAAGCACCGAAAACAGATGAAGAGACGCTCGAGAAGTATAAAACACAGGTCAAGAACAAAGAACTCGATATCCTGGTAGTGTTCCCTGAAGATTTTAAGATATCTGAACCGGGTGCTGAAGATCTCTCGAATATCGAGATCTTCTACAATTCGTCAAACTCAAAATCCTATATGGCTTTTACGTTCCTTGATGACGTTTTCGAAGCTCTTCAGCCAAAGATATTTACGGTCAATAATGTTGTCCAGACTGAAGACTATAACATGGCGGACGTTGATTCCGAGATTGGAAAGATGCTCGGAGGAATAATACCTACGATCGTATTCATGGCTGTTTACATGGTCTGTATGAACCTTGCTGCCAACTCTATAGCGGGTGATAAGGAGCACGGCTTTCTTAATACGCTTCTTGTTACTCCGATTAAGCGTCGAGATCTGGCTGCGGGTAAATCGCTTACTATTTTGGTTGTGTCGATCCTTTCCAGTATGTCGGCCTTCCTCGGTATGGCATTATCTCTTAAAAAGATCGCGAAGTCATTTGGACTTGATGGATTTACGAACTACGGTCCGTCAGCTTATATAGCACTTTTCTTAAGTGTTGTAACGGCGATCCTGGTATTGTCATCACTTCTTCTTATTGCATCGACGATATCAAAGGACGTTAAGCAGGCAACGACTATTGCGCCTATCTTCCTGTTCCTTTTCATGATACCTTCGCTTCTTTCATCGACTGACGGCTTCTCTAATCTGATCAACAGATTCGGTTCAAAAAATTACTTTATTCCTGTGTGGAATTCCATAAAGTTTATGCAGGATATCATGTCGATGAAATTCTCGATCAACTACATTGTCCCGATATGCTTTATCAATATATTATTTGCGACGATATTTGTTATCATCGTAGGTAAACTTTTCGAGAATGAAAAGATCGTAAATAACGGATAATTATTTCTCGCGAGATAGTCAAAGGGAGTCCGCTGCTTTCGCAACGGGCTCCCTTTGCAAGTTTGAAGGTGAAATAACGTTTATTGGCTAATACTGTTTTCGATAAGACCCATGAAAAGAGGATGAGGCTTATCAGGTCTGCTCTTGAATTCAGGATGGAACTGAACGCCGACATAGTACTTGTGGTCGGAAAGTTCCACTGCTTCAACGAGCTTGTTGTCTGGGCTGGTTCCGCTTAATGTGAGACCATTTCTTTCAAGGTCTTCTCTGAAGTCGTTGTTGACTTCGTAACGGTGACGATGTCTCTCGTTGATGACTTCGCTGCCGTAGTACTTTTCCATTACGGAACCGTGGATTATCCTGCAAGGGTAGCTTCCGAGACGGAGCGTGCCGCCCTTGTCGATGTCGTTTGTCTGGCCCGGCATAAAATCGATGACGCGGTGAGCGGATTCCTCGTCGAACTCACGGGAGTTCGCGTCAGAAAATCCGACCACGTTACGGGCAAACTCAATAACTGCTATCTGCATACCAAGGCAGATGCCAAGGTAAGGAATATTCTTTGTTCTTGCGTACTCAGAGGCGATGATCATACCTTCGATACCGCGGTCGCCGAAGCCGCCCGGGACGAGGATTCCGTCGACTTTTCCGAGGATCTCGTCAACGTTATCTTTTGTGATGTGTTCTGAGTCGATCCAATCGATCTTGACGTTGCAGCCGAACTCATAGCCTGCGTGGTGGAGAGCTTCAGCAACTGAGAGATATGCATCGTGAAGCTGTACGTATTTACCGACAAGACCTATTGTGCATGTCTTATCGCAGTTATGGATCTTGTCACACAGATGCTCCCAGGAGGTAAGATCACACGGCGGTGCATCGATCTGAAGTTTTCTTAAAACTACGTCAGAGAAGTGACTTTTCTCGAGCATCAAAGGTGCTTCATAAAGAGACTTCATTGTAGTATTCTCGATTACGCAGTCAGGACATACGTTACAGAACATGGCGATCTTTTTAAAGATGGAATCATCTTCTATCGGTTCGTCTGTACGAAGTACGATGATGTCAGGTGAGACACCCATTCCTTGAAGTTCCTTAACGGAGTGCTGGGCTGGCTTGGATTTATGCTCGCCTGAAGCCCTGAGGTAAGGGACGAGGACTACGTGGATGTAGAGGGAATTATTAGGACCCTGCTCACGTCCGACTTGTCTTATTGCTTCGATGAACGGCTGTCCTTCGATATCACCTATGGTACCGCCGATCTCAGTGATTACGACATCAGCGTTGGATGTCTGACCTACTTTATAGATGAATTCCTTTATCTCATTTGTGATATGAGGGATCGTCTGAACCGTGCTTCCCAGGTACTCACCGCGGCGTTCCTTGGAGATTACGGTCTCATAGACTTTACCTGTCGTAAGGTTTGAATATCTGTTAAGATCCTCGTCTATAAAACGCTCATAGTGACCTAGGTCGAGGTCAGTCTCGGCACCGTCTTCAGTTACATAGACTTCACCGTGCTGATAAGGACTCATGGTACCGGGATCAACGTTAATGTACGGATCCAATTTCTGTGAAGCGACCTTAAGACCTCTGGACTTGAGAAGACGTCCGAGAGAAGCTGCCGTAATGCCTTTTCCTAATCCTGAAACAACACCGCCTGTTACAAAAATATACTTTGTCATAGAAACGTCCTCACTTTCCGCTAGCGCCATAGTTCTTAAGTACTCTTGCAGACGGATCGTTTACATCGCAGCCTTCCCATGACTTGTTAGGCATCCAGAAATCAACGACCATAGCAGAGTTGCCCTTGTAGTACTTCTCGAAGATCTCTCTGTAAAGGAGGGACTCTTTTGTAAACGGACGGGAATGATCATACTTCTTGATGAGTTCTTCATATTCTTCATCCGTATAGAAGTCGTTAGCATATTCCTTCAGGTGATCGACCATAGAGTGACCGACTGCATCTGAAAATGCTGCTTTTTCTCTGAAGAGGATATCGTGAGGGAGGTAGTCTCCTTCGAAAGCATGTCTCAAAAGATACTTACCCTTGTTATATACGTTGACCTTTTTCTTAGGGTCAACTGCCATTACATATTTAACGAAGTCAAGATCACCGAATGGTACTCTTGCCTCGAGAGAGTTAACTGAGATACATCTGTCAGCACGGAGAACATCATACATATGAAGCTCTCGTACACGCTTTTCTGACTCTTCCTGGAAAGCCTCCGGAGATGGTGCAAAATCAGTATACTTATATCCGAAGATCTCATCTGAGATCTCACCTGTGAGGAGGACTCTGATATCTGAGATCTCATGGATCTTCTTGCACAAAAGATACATACCCATGGAAGCTCTGATAGTCGTAATATCATAAGTTCCGAGGATCTTAATAACTTCATCTAGACTGCTTATAACGTCATCTCGTGTAATGATAACTTCAGTATGATCGCTGCCGATATAGTCAGCTACCTGCTTAGCATACTTAAGGTCGATAGCATCTTCGTTCATACCGATAGCGAATGTTTTAATTGGAGCACTTGCTTTCTTTGCTGCGATGGCGCATACGAGGGAAGAGTCGAGACCGCCGCTAAGAAGGAAACCTACCTTAGAGTCGGAAACCAGTCTTTTCTCAACACCTTTGATGAGCTTGTCCTTGATGTTTGCACATACTGTCTCAAGATCATCATCGATTACTTTTTCTACTTTGGTTATATCGTTATAGCATACGAACTTTCCGTCCTTAAGATAATGTCCCGGAGGGAATGGGAGGATCTTCTCGCAGAATGCTGTAAGGTTTTTCGGCTCACTTGCAAGAACAATGTATCCGCCTTTGTCATAGCCGTAATAAAGCGGTCTTATGCCGATCGGATCTCTTGCAGCGATGACCTCTTTTGTATCCTTGTCATACATGATAAGAGCAAATTCCGCATCAAGCATCTTGAACATTTCTTCGCCATATTTTTCGAAAAGGGGAAGAAGTATCTCGCAATCGGAATCGCTCTTAAAGCTGTAGTCTTTTGAAAGTTCGTCTCTTAATCTTTCAAATCCGTAGATCTCTCCGTTACATACGAGTGTTTTCGAGCCGAGAGAGAATGGCTGCATGCCTTCTTCAGTAAGACCCATGATGGAGAGACGATGAAATCCCATTATTCCTTCTCCGAGAGATACGATCCGTGATTGATCTGGACCTCTCGAGATCGTGGCATCGAAGCCTTTTCTGAATTCCTCTTCCGTTATGAGAGGACTCATATAAAACATTATTGAACACATATCCTAAAACTTCTCCTTCAAACTTATAAATGCCTTAGGGAGCCCTGAATTAACAAGACTCCCCAAAAGCGTATGATATTTTATTCAACGTCCTGTAAGGCGTCGTATCCGGTTTCTCCGGTCCTTACTTTGACAACTTCCTGGATGTTGCTTACGAAGATCTTACCGTCACCGATGTGACCTGTATAAAGTGTCTTCTTAGCTACATCGATTACTTTCTGTACAGGTACTGCGACAACTACTACAGAGATCTGGATCTTAGGGAGGAGTGATGCTTCAACCGGAACACCACGGTAGAACTCCTGTCTTCCTTTCTGTGCGCCGCAACCCATTACGTGAGTTACTGTCATACCGGTAATACCGATAGCCATAAGTGCGTTTTTAAGTTTATCGAGCTTAGCTTCTTTACATACGATGTCGATCTTGGTGTAGATGTGACCGTCTTTGTCAGCCTTAGCTTCGAAAACAGGTACTGACTTAACTTCAACTGCCTCAGCCTCAGGAACATCACCTGTTACGATAACCGGCTCGTCAGCACCTTCAACGATAGCCTGTGGTGCGAACTTAAATCCTGCATAAGCTGTTGTAAGACCATGCTCGGAGATATCCATACCTTCGATCTCGTCTTCTCTGGAAGCACGAAGGCCAACTGTCTTTTTGATGATAACGAATGTAGCACCCATGAGAACTGCTGTCCAAGCGACGATACATGCGATACCCAAGCACTGTACACCGAATACTTTCATACCATCTGCAAAGCTTGTGCCGTGGATCAAAGCATATACCGGACCGTCAACACCAAGTGAAGATGTGTTTGTAGCAAGGAAACCTGCCAAGAGAGTACCCAAGATACCGTTTGCCATATGTACGCCGACTGCACCAACCGGATCATCGATGTGGAGCTTGAGGTCAAGTACTTCGATAACAATGATTACTACAATACCTGAGATGATACCTTCAACGATAGCACCTGCTGCATCGATACAGTGACAACCTGCTGTTACACAAACGAGACCTGCAAGGGAAGCGTTGATACACATTGATACATCAGGCTTACCGTTCTTGACCCAAGTGTAGATAAGAGCTGTTACGGTTGCGACTGCAGGAGCGATAGTGGTTGTAAGGAAGATAGCTGCGAGCTGTTCACCTGATGTTGCTGCTGCACCGTTAAATCCGTACCAACCGAACCAGAGGATGAAGCAACCGAGAGCACCTAACGGGATGTTATGACCCTGAATAGCGTTTACCTTAACAACTTTACCGGCCTTGTCTTTTACATACTTACCGATACGAGGTCCGAGAACGATGGCACCGATAAGAGCGGATACACCACCGACTGTATGGATAGCTGCGGAACCTGCGAAATCGAAGAATCCGAGCTTAGCGAGCCATCCGTTCGGGTTCCATACCCAACCTGCTTCGATAGGGTATACAACCAATGAAAGAATTGCTGAATATACACAATATGTACTGAACTTAATTCTTTCTGCTACTGCGCCGGAAACGATCGTTGCTGCTGTAGCGCAGAAGACGAGGTTGAATACAAAACTGGATGCGTTAGTCTGCATGAATCCGGTAAAGTCAGTAAAGATACTAAGGTTAGGAACACCAACGAAACCCATTATCATATCTTCACTCATCATGAGTCCGAATCCCAAGAAGATGAAACAAACTGTACCGATACAGAAGTCCATCAAGTTCTTCATCAGGATGTTACCTGCGTTCTTGTAACGGCAGAAACCTGTCTCGAGCATTGCGAAGCCGGCCTGCATGAAAAATACTAAAGCTGCACCTATCAAAAACCATATTCCGAAGATCTCTTCGTCTATATAAGCCAATACGTCTGACATAAAAATTCTCCTTTGTTATCTGACGCCGAAGAGTAATTCGCCATATGAAGGGAATGGCCAATACTTAGCGGCACAGAGTGATTCTGCTTTGTCTACTGATGCTCTCAGATCCTGCATTGCTACGAATACGGAATCTCTGTAAGCATAGGACTGCTTTGAAATATCTGAAATCTCGTGTACTGATACGACTGCATTCTCGAGGATGTCGATCTTATCTGAGATAGAAGCCTGGATCTTAACAAGCTTTGTAATAAGGTTCTTCTCGAAAACAGCGTCTACGCCAGCTGCGTTTGAAACTGAAACTGCCGTATCGGACAACTCCTTGATGTAAGAAGTGATAGCAGGGAGGATATCCTTTCTTGCCATGTCGATCATTGTCAAAGCTTCGATATTGATCGTCTTCGAATAGTTCTCGAGGAGGATATCGTGTCTGGATTGCATCTCTGCCAAACTGAATACACCAAACTTCAAGAATACGTCCTTGTTCTTCTGATCGAGGAAACGATCCATTGCTTCAGGTGTGCTTCTGAGGTTCAGGAGACCTCTGTCATCAACTGCTTCCTTGATCCAGTGCTCGTCATAACCGTTACCGTTGAAGATGATCCTCTTATGAGCTGTAATGGTCTCCTTGATAAGCTTAGCAAGAGCAGTTTGGAAATCCTTCTTCTTAACTTTCTCGAGCTTGTCAGCGAATTCACAGAGGGAATCTGCAACTGCTGTGTTGAGCATGATGTTTGCACAAGCAATGGAGTTAGCTGAACCGAGCATTCTGAACTCGAACTTGTTTCCTGTAAATGCGAACGGTGAAGTTCTGTTACGGTCTGTAGAATCCTTAGGGAACTTAGGAAGAACGTCAACACCGATCTCCATTTGTACCCTGGACTTCTTATGTACTGACTTACCGCTTACGATGGACTCGATGATCTCATTGAGCTCATCACCAAGGAACATTGAAACAACTGCCGGAGGTGCTTCGTTAGCGCCGAGTCTGTGATCGTTACCTGCTGTAGCAACAGAGATTCTCAAGAGGTCTTGGTGAACATCTACTGCTCTTATAACAGCTGCGAGGAACAACAGGAATTGTGCGTTCTCGGAAGGTGTATCACCAGGTTCCAAAAGGTTAGCGCCAGTGCTTGTGGAGATGGACCAGTTGTTGTGCTTACCTGAACCGTTAACTCCTGCGAATGGCTTCTCGTGTAAGAGACATACGAGACCGTGCTTCTTAGCAACCTTTTGCATGATCTCCATCATCAACTGGTTGTGATCAGTTGCGATGTTTGTTGTTGTAAAGATAGGAGCGAGCTCGTGCTGTGCAGGAGCAACCTCGTTATGCTTTGTCTTAGCAAGAACACCGAGCTTCCAAAGTTCTTCATCAAGATCCTTCATGTAAGCTGAAACTCTTGGCTTGATAGCTCCGAAGTAATGATCTTCAAGCTCTTGTCCCTTAGGAGGCTTAGCTCCGAAAAGTGTTCTTCCTGTATAGATAAGATCTTTTCTTTGATTATAGAGTTCTACAGGAATGAGGAAGTACTCTTGCTCAGGTCCGACTGTTGTCTTAACTGTGAGATGCGGATCTTCATTACCGAAGAGTCTCAAGATCCTGACTGCTTGCTTACTGATAACTTCCATTGATCTAAGAAGTGGTGTTTTCTTATCAAGTGCCTCACCGCTATATGAACAGAAAGCTGTCGGGATGCAAAGTGTATTATCTTTGATAAATGCGAAGCTTGTCGGATCCCATGCTGTATAGCCTCTTGCCTCAAATGTTGCTCTCAATCCGCCGGAAGGGAAGGAAGAAGCATCAGGTTCACCTTGTACGAGCTCCTTACCGGAGAACTCCATTATTACGCTGCCTTCTTTTGTTGGACAGATGAAGCTGTCGTGCTTCTCGGCTGTAATACCTGTAAGTGGTTGGAACCAGTGAGTGAAGTGTGTGGCTCCTTTTTCGACCGCCCAATCCTTCATTGCATTAGCTACTACATTAGCGATCTCAATATTTAGTGGAAGGCCTTCTTCGATTGTCTTCTTCATGGCCTTGTAAGTTTCCTTAGGAAGGCGAGCCTTCATGATCTGCTCATTAAAGACCATTGTTCCAAAAATCTCTGGTACGTTTGTCATAGTATTTTACCTCCAAAAAAATTAGGCGCTTAGACCACTAAGATCCAAGCGCCTTTGCTTTATGTCGCTATACTACGTCTACATATTTTGATTGTCAACACAAAATGCATAAAAAGATTAGCAAACTTGCAATATGACATATATCCATTTCGAAAAATGAATGATTTTTCACGCAAAATGAATTTTCTGCTTTAAGAAATTGCAAAATCATTCATTTAAGAGTAGATTAATGTCAGAAAGATAAGAAAGGGTGAATATCCTTGAGTTCAACCGGTATAGATAAGGTATTGATACTAAATGAAAATAAAGTGAAGAGTAAGCTTCTGGTAACTCTCGTTGTCCAGGGGCTTAAGCACGCCACAAGTGTCAATGAATCCGGTTTGGACGATAAAGGACTTAAGCTCGTAAGAGAAGGAGATTATGGTCTTCTAATTATAGTATCCGATATAAAGAACGAAATGGCGCTTAAGGCAGCCAAACTTGCATCGATCCATCCGACAGCATCCATCATGCATATAGCAGATGAGACAGATTTTTCGAGCAATGAAGATAAAGAAGCAAGAGAAAGGCTTCTTGATATCGGAGCGATACTTCTTGTCAAACCTTTAAGCAAGAATTCATTCCTGGTGGCAGTCAATTCTGCAGACATGGCTCATATAAGACTATGTAAGCTTCGAAAAAAGGTTGAGGAAGAAAAGGTCCTTGCCAGGAGCAAACTGATCTTGATGAGAACACTGAGCTTAAGCGAAGACGAAGCTCATAAGTATATCGAGAAGGAAGCTATGAACAGCGGACAGAAAAAGATAGATGTCGCTTATGAGATCTTAAGAACGTACGATAATCAACAGGAGGGTTCAAATGAAATATGAATTCGTTAAGATGCAGGGTTGCGGAAACGATTACGTATACATCGATGCATTTAAGTACGATATAAAAGATCCGGGTTCTTTGTCCGTGAAGGTATCGGACAGGCACTTCGGAATAGGAAGCGACGGCTTGATCCTTGTAGCTCCGTCAAAAGTAGCTGACGGTCAGATGATAATGTTCAACCTTGACGGATCTCAAAGTCAGATGTGCGGTAACGGCATCCGCTGCGTAGGTAAGTTCCTCTACGATATAAAGGGAATAAAGAAAGACGTTCTTACCATAGAGACATTATGCGGTGTCAAGACTCTCAATATGAAGGTTGAAAACGGTGAGGCAGTCGCAGCAACTGTAGATATGGGTGCTGTGATCCTTAAACCTTCTGATATTCCGGTAGCTCTTGACGGAGACATGATAGTAAATAAAAAAGTTGATATAGACGGTAAGGAATACGGCATTACATGCGTATCGATGGGTAATCCGCACTGTGTTGTTTTCGAGGATGATGTAGAGGATCTTCCTCTTGAGACTATAGGTCCAAAGTTCGAGAATAACAAGATCTTCCCACAGCGTACCAATACCGAATTCGTAAAGGTGATCGACAAGAATCATCTGAGGATGAGAGTGTGGGAGAGAGGCTCGGGAGAGACATGGGCCTGCGGAACAGGTACATGTGCGACGGTTGTAGCAGCCTGCCTTAACCGTTATTGCAACAAGGGTGAAGATGTTGAGGTTCAGCTTAACGGAGGAAAGCTCGTCATTAACTATACCGACGAGAGAGTCCTCATGACAGGACCTTGCGTAACATCATTTAAAGGTGAGATCGATATCTGATCGGAGGAAATATATATGCACATAAACAGTAATTACAAGAATATCTCTGAAACGTATCTCTTTTCTGAGATTGCCCAGAGAGTCAAGAAGTTCTCGGAACAAAACCCTGATGCCCAGATAATCAGGATGGGTATCGGTGATGTAACAAGACCTCTTTGCAGTTCAGCCGTTAACGCCTTGAAGAAGGCCGCTGATGAGATGGGTACCAAAGATGGCTTCAAAGGCTACGGTCCTGAGCAGGGATATGATTTTTTGAAACAGGCTCTGGCTGATTACTATAAGACTACCTCCGGAGTTGCTCTGGAACTTGATGAGATCTTTGTCTCAGACGGAGCCAAGAGCGATCTTGGTAACATCCTTGATATCTTCTCGGATGATAATGTCGTGGCTGTTACTGATCCTGTATATCCCGTATATGTTGATACAAATACGATGGCAGGTCGTAAGATCGTTTATCTTCCTGCTAACAAGGATAACGGATTCCTTCCTATGCCTTCGCCTGACCTGGAGGCTGACATCATCTATCTTTGTTCTCCTAATAACCCGACAGGCGCCGCTTATACCAAAGATCAGCTGAAAGTCTGGATCGATTATGCTCTGTCGCGTGATGCAGTGATCCTTTTCGATTGTGCTTACGAAGCTTTTGTAACCGATCCTAAGGTGCCAAGGTCCATCTTTGCCGTAGAGGGAGCAAAAAAATGCGCCATAGAATTCTGTTCCTTCTCGAAAACAGCCGGTTTCACAGGCACAAGATGCGGTTACACCGTAGTTCCTAACGATCTCATCCGCGAAGGAATGAAGCTTCAGAAGATGTGGCTGAGAAGACAGACAACAAAATTTAACGGTGTCTCATATCCTGTCCAGTGTGCAGCTGCTGCCTGCCTCAGCAAAACAGGTTTGGAGGAGATAGCTTCTAACCTTGAGTACTACAAGTACAATGCAGATGTGATAACATCCACTTTCGACGAGTTAGGATGGCCGTATACGGGCGGCAAGAACTCTCCGTATGTCTGGGTAAAATGCCCTGATGGTCTCTCATCCTGGGATTTCTTTGACGCACTCCTTACGAAAGCAAATGTTGTCGGCACTCCTGGCGCGGGATTCGGACAGAACGGAGAGGGTTTCTTAAGACTTACGTCATTCAATACCCACGGCAACACCATGGAAGCGATGAGAAGGATCAAAGAAGTATTTAAATAAATGATGAGGATGGACCACTTTTGTGTGTACATCCCCTAAAATGCACCAAAGAAAAACCTGCCAACAAACTCTTGATTTTTGTTAGCAGGTTTTTTGTGTTTTGAACACATAAAACTCCTTATTATGCACAGGCCTGTGTATAAATATCGTTTTGCCTGTGTTTTACGCACAGGAAATCGTTGATAAGACACAAAACAGCAATTATCGGATACAGACAACTGCGTTATTTTGATCAAGGAAGAGTATTTACAAAAGAAAGGTAATATGTTACCTTAAAAGAGTAATATCTTACCTAATCTGGAGGTCGTTATGCATATCCGTGATGTAGTTAACAGCAAGAGTTTGAATTTTGAAGGGATACCGTCCAGTTATTATCTCCTTGGCCTTTTGAGTGCCTTTGAGAACCGCTTTCAGGCGATGGCTGACAGCACTATGAAGGAGATAAGCTGGAAACAGTTCTTTGCGATCATTTGCATTTCATTATGCAAGGAACCTCCAACGTTAAGGGAACTATCTGAAGTTTTAGGTAGTTCACACCAGAATGTAAAGCAGATACTTTTAAAACTTGAGAGTAAGGGATTTACGGAATTTCGTACAGACGAGAATGACAAGCGAAAACAAAGGATAATACTTACAGATAAGTGTCGTAAGTTTTGTGAGAAGAATAATGACATGAGTATAAAGATCATGGAAAAGATGTTCGCCGGAATTTCTGAGAAAGACATTAAGACAACTATCAGTACGATAACAAGGATAGAGAAGAATCTGACGGAGGTAGTGTAAAGTGACAGGCGTTGTTATCTATAGATCAAAATACGGATCATCCAAAAAGTATGCAGAGTGGATCTCTGAATCTACAGGATTTGATTGTTTCTCCGTTGACGGATTTAAGGTTGATTCATTGGATAAATATGACACAGTAATAGTAACCGGAGGCGTATACGCAACAGGCATTTCCTGCACTTCCTTCTTGAAAAAGATCATTAATAAAATCGAGGGAAAGAAGGTTGCAGTTTTTACCTGTGCTGCATCGCCGTATGATGAGGTTTTCTTTAATGAACTTGTTGCTAATAACATGAAAGATGAGCTTTCTGATATACCAGTTTTTTACGGACGAGGCGGTTTTGATATGAAGAACATGTCTTTTGCCGACAGGACATTATGTAAGATACTCCGTAAAGCTGTCGGCAAAAAGGATCCAAAGGACTATGAGGTATGGGAGAAAGCTCTAATGGAAGTTGCTGAAGATGAAGCAGGAGACTGGACAGATAAGTCGTATATCGAACCGTTACTAGACTATCTGAAGGCAGCATAAAATGAAAAGAAGCAGAAAGCGTGTGTGGATCATTGTTCTTTCGGTGATCCTAATAGTTATTGCGGGAATTATCATCTGGTTTAAGATACCTTTTTCTCCATTAAAAAGAGCTTTTAACAACGATATTGAAAGACTAATGAAAGAGACTTCTTACGACGATGATCTTTTTCGAGATGAAGACATAGAGTATCTTCCTGAACCTGTACAAAGATACATCAGGTCCTGCGGATATATAGGAACACCAAAGATGGATTGTCTGATGATGGAATATCACGATGTAGCTTTTAAACAGGGAAGAGACGGTCCTGATCTAGTGATCGATTATTATCAGTATGATTTTGTTAATGAGCCGGCTAGAGCTGCTTTTATTGACAGCAGTATGTTCGGTATTCCGTTTCAAGGTTACGATTACTACACATATGGTGTTGGCGGTATGAAGGGTGTGATCGCTAAATCGATCACGATATTTGATACTACCGGACCTGAGATGGATCGAGCATGTCTTGTTACATATTTGGCCGAAAGTCCGTTTGCTCCGGCTATTCTTCTAAGTGATCTGATCACCTGGAAAGAAATAAATGACTATGAAGTAGAAGCGACGATCACATATAAAGGTCAAACTGTCAGCGGTATCTTCAGATTCAATGAGCAGTATGAATATATTGAATTCAGTACAAATGACAGAGCGGTCTCGGAAGAAGAGGGAACTGTTCCTTGGTCAGCTGTCTGTGAAGATTATAAAATGTCTGATAACGGCATAAAATATCCCTCTGTCTTCAAGGCAATATGGCATTATCCTGACGGAGATTTCGTGTATTTTGACGGCGGGATCGATAACATTTCCTATGATAATGAGTTGTATCCGATTGCATAAAACATGAACGTTTCTTGCAAAATCGTCATTAACACACACGAAAATTATCGTTTTTTATCCTTGTTGTTGCAAGTTATTGAATGAAAACTTGCATAATGGTACTATCCTCTCAGAAAAAGAAAGAGGAGGATTCTCCATGAAAAAGCAAGGTCTTTATTCGCCGGAATACGAGCACGACGCGTGCGGTATCGGTTTTGTTGTTAATGTACACGGCAAAAAATCTCACAAGACGGTGAAAGACGGTCTTACTATTCTTGCAAATCTTGCTCACCGAGGCGGAGCAGGCAGCGAAGAGGAAACAGGTGACGGTGCAGGTATCCTTTTGCAGATCCCTGACGCTTTTTTTCGAAAAGTATGTCCGGAAGAAGGAATAGAACTTCCTTCTCAAGGTGAGTACGGTGTTGGTATGGTTTTCCTTCCGAGACAATCGGATGCCAGAGCTAAGTGCATGAAGACCATCGACAAGGCTATCGAAGCTGAAGGCCAAAAGGTTTTGGGCTGGCGTGATACACCTGTAAACGAAGTTTCTTTGGGAAAGACATCCAAGGAGAACAGACCGTATATCGCTCAGATCTTTATCGGAAAGAGCAGTGATGTTAAAGCAGGAATCGAATTCGAGCGTAAGCTCTATATCATCAGAAAGGTACTCGAAGCAAAGACGATGGGTTTTGCTGAGACAGATCCAAGATATTTTTATTTTGCAAGCCTTTCTTCAAGCACCATCGTATACAAAGGAATGCTTACACCTGAGCAGATGGATGCTTTCTATCTCGATCTTAAAGATCTTGCATTTGAGTCAGCTCTCGCACTTGTACATTCCAGATACAGTACGAACACATTCCCGAGCTGGGAGAGAGCTCATCCATACAGATACCTGATCCATAACGGTGAGATCAATACGCTTCGCGGTAACATCAATGCGATGTACGCGAGAAGTTCATCTATCAAGACAGATGCTTTCGGCAAGGATATCGATAAGGTAATGCCGATCATCAACAATAACGGCAGTGACTCCGCCATGTTCGATAACACATTGGAGTTCCTGACACTTTGCGGAAGAAGTCTTCCTGAGACAGCAATGATGATGGTTCCTGAGCCATGGATCAAGCACGATCAGATGGACGAGAACCTGAAGGCTTTCTACGAGTACAACAGCATGCTCATGGAACCATGGGACGGTCCTGCAGCTCTCGCATTTACGAACGGTAAGCAGATCGTTGCTACTCTCGACAGAAACGGTTTAAGACCTGCACGTTATTATGTAACTACAGACGGTAACGTTATCCTTTCATCAGAGGCAGGCGTACTTGATGTTCCTGAGGAGACCATCGCATCCAAGAACAGACTTAAGCCGGGTAAGATGCTCGTTATCGATACTGAAGAAGGTCGTATCATCACTAACGAAGAGATCAAGAAGAGCATCGCTTCAAAGCACCCGTACAAGAAGTGGGTCGACGATAATATCGTTAAGCTTTCTTCAGTCTGCAAGAAAGAAAAGCCGATCGATGTTCCTTCAGATATCGAACAGAAACAGAAGATGTTCGGCTATACATATGAAGACATCAGGAAGATGATCCTTCCTATGGCGATAAACGGAAATGAAGCCATTGGTGCAATGGGTAACGACAGCCCTCTTGCCGTACTTTCAGACAAGCCGCAGCTTCTTTACGCATACTTCAAACAGCTCTTTGCACAGGTAACGAATCCTCCTATCGATTCCATCAGAGAAGATATCGTTATCATGGAGCGCATGTACCTCGGAAACGAAGGTAACATCATCGATCCTAAGGCTTCCGATGCAAGACATATCGCTCTTGAATCACCGATCCTTAAGGACCACGAACTTGCTGCTTTGAAGACAATAAAGAAAGACGGATTCAAGTCCAAAGTATTGCCTATCCTGTTCGAGGCAGGCGGAGACGGTAAAGCTCTTAAGAAAGCCATGGATGATCTTTGCGAAGCTGCTTCAAAGGCAGTTGAAGAAGGCAATAACATACTTATCCTTAGCGACCGTGACGCAGACGGCGACAACTGTCCTATCCCGGCACTTCTGGCTGTAGCAGGACTTCATCAGCATCTTGTTCGAAAAGGACAGCGTCACATGACAAGTATCGTCCTTGAATCAGGTGATCCGAGAGAAGTACATCACTTCGCACTTCTCGTTGGTTACGGTGCATCTGCTATTAACCCTTATATGGCTTATGCAACGATCGCAGGTGAAGCTCAAAGCGGAAGACTTAACATTACTGAGACAGAAGCTATCGATAACTACATTGAAGCAGCAAGACACGGTATCGTTAAGATCCTTTCAAAGATGGGTATCTCCGCAGTCAAGAGTTACCAGGGTGCTCAGATCTTTGAGGCTCTCGGTATCGGCGAAGATGTTATAAACGAATACTTTACATCAACAGCATCCAGGATCGGCGGTATTGGTCTTGATGAGATCGCAAAAGAAGCCGATATGAGAATGCAGGCAGCTTATAGAACAAACGATACACAGAAAGGTCTTGAGACCGGCGGTCTTTATCAATGGCGTAAAGACGGTGAGTATCACATGTTCAATCCTAAGACAGTCTACATGCTTCAAAATGCTGTCAGAAAAGGTGACTATGATCTGTTCAAACAGTTCAGCAGAACACTTAATGAAGAAAATACCAGACTTTGTACCATACGAGGTCTTTTGGAATTTGTTCCTTCGAAGGAACCTATCTCTATCTACGAAGTCGAATCAGTAGAGAGCATCGTCAAGAGATTTAAGACAGGTGCTATGTCCTACGGTTCGATCAGTAAGGAAGCACATGAGGCACTGGCAATAGCCATGAACAGACTCGGCGGTAAGAGTAATACCGGTGAAGGCGGTGAGGATCCGTCCAGATACGAGAGAATGCCAAACGGTGATTCCAAGATGAGTGCGATCAAGCAGGTCGCATCAGGTCGATTCGGTGTAACATCCGATTATCTCGTACACGCCAGAGAGATCCAGATCAAGATGGCGCAGGGTGCTAAGCCTGGTGAGGGAGGACAACTTCCTGCAGGTAAGGTTTATCCTTGGATCGCTAAAACCCGTCACTCTACACCGGGTGTTGGTCTTATCTCGCCGCCTCCGCATCACGATATCTATTCGATCGAGGATCTGGCTGAGCTCATTCATGACCTTAAGAATGCGAACAGATTTGCAAGGATCAACGTAAAGCTTGTTTCCGAAGTCGGAGTAGGAACAGTTGCCGCAGGCGTTGCCAAGGCGCGTGCAGATGTCGTCCTCATAAGTGGTTATGACGGAGGAACTGGTGCGGCTCCAAGGACATCCATCAGAAATGCCGGACTTCCTTGGGAACTTGGTGTTGCTGAAGCGCATCAGACACTCCTCCTGAATGACCTGCGCTCGAGAATTACAGTCGAGGCAGACGGTAAACTTTTAACAGGTAGAGATGTTGCTATCGCATGTCTCCTCGGTGCTGAGGAATTCGGCTTTGCTACAGGACCTTTGGTAGCACTCGGTTGTGCAATGATGAGAGTTTGTAACCTGGATACATGTCCGTTTGGTGTTGCAACTCAAAACCCGAAACTTCGTGCTAAGTTCGAAGGTAAGCCTGAGTATGTAATCAACTTCATGCGTGTCATCGCAGAAGAACTTCGTGAGATCATGGCTCAGCTCGGTTTCAGAACAATCGACGAGATGGTCGGTAGATCTGATATGCTCCGTGCCAATAAAGCGATCAAGTTCTGGAAAGCAACAGGAATTGACCTTTCTGCTATCCTTTACAGACCTCAGCTTGATTCAACAGTTTTGACACACCATATCATCGAACAGGATCATAAGCTTGAAGATACACTTGACTACAAGGTATTGATCCCGCTCGCTGAACCTGCTATCAACGAGTCTCGTAAGGTAAATATGTCTCTTGAGATCCATAACACCGACAGAGCAGCAGGTACGCAGCTTGGTAGTGCTATCACAAGAGCACACGGTATCAATGGACTTCCTGAAGATACAGTTGATATCCACTTAAGAGGATCTGCAGGACAAAGCTTTGGTGCATTCATTCCAAAGGGTCTTACATTAAGACTTGAGGGTGATTCAAATGACTACCTTGGTAAAGGTTTGTCAGGTGGTAAGATCGTTGTTCATAAGGACAGGAATTCAACATTCCGTTCCGAAGAAAATACGATCATCGGTAACGTTGCTTTTTACGGTGCTACATCAGGTGAAGCTTACATAAGCGGTATTGCAGGTGAGAGATTCTGCGTACGTAACAGCGGAGCTACTGCAGTCGTTGAAGGTGTTGGTGATCACGGATGTGAGTACATGACAGGCGGACGTGTAATCGTTCTCGGTGCTACGGGAAGAAACTTTGCAGCAGGTATGTCAGGCGGTATCGCATATGTATATGATGCCAACGGAGATTTCGATCAGCGTTGCAACAAAGAACTTGTTTCTCTTCAAAGACTTACAGATGCTGAAGAGATTGAGTTCGTAAGAAGCACGATCGCTAAGCATGTAAAGAATACTGAAAGTACCTATGCAGAACATATTCTTGCAAACTTTGATGATTTTATCGGAAGATTCGTAAAAGTATTGCCTCATGACTACGCAAGATTCAACGAGAACCTTGCACAGGTTAAGGAAGAAGGTCTTGAGGGTGATGATGCACTCATGGAAGCTTTCGAGAGAGCAACCGGTAAAGGAGGGAAGACTCATGGGTAAGAACACGGGTTTTCTGGATTATGACAGGGCGATAGGTCCTGATCGTGATATCAAGGAAAGAGTTAAGGATTATCTTGAAGTACACAGGATGTACCAAGATGAGGAAAGTTGCAGAACTCAAGGTGCACGTTGTATGGATTGCGGTATTCCGTTCTGTCAGACAGGTATGTTCCTTGGAAGAGCAGCAACAGGTTGCCCTCTGGCTAACCTGATCCCTGAGACTAATGATCTTGTCTATAAAGGTGAATTCAAGGAAGCTTATCAAAGACTTCGTAAGACAAACGGATTCCCGGAGTTTACAGGTCGTGTATGTCCAGCTCTTTGTGAAGGTGCATGTACATGCGGTAATAACTTTGAAGCAGTATCGGTTCGTAACAACGAGTGGTATATTTCCGAGAGAGCTTGGCAGGAAGGCAATGTGAAGGCTCAGCCGCCAACGAAGAGAACAGGCAAGAAAGTAGCGGTTATCGGATCCGGTCCATCAGGTCTTGCGTGTGCGGATCAGCTTAATAAAGCGGGTCATACGGTAACTGTTTTCGAGAGGGCTGACAGGCCGGGCGGACTTCTCATGTACGGTATCCCGAACATGAAGCTTGATAAGAGTGTTATCCTTCGAAGGATCAAACTTATGGAAGAAGAAGGAATCACATTCAAACTTGGTGTTGAGATCGGTCACGATATCAGTGCTAAAGAAATAAAGAGTACATTTGATGCAGTTGTATTGTGCTGCGGTTCAACTAAGCCAAGGGACCTCAAGGTAGAAGGAAGAGACCTTAAGGGAATCCACTTCGCAGTTGATTACTTAAGAGGAAATACAAAGGCATTGTTTGCTGATGATCACTTCAAGAAGAGCGGTCCTGCTCCTTCTCTTAAGATATCCGCTAAGGGTAAAAATATTGTTATCATCGGAGGCGGTGATACAGGTACGGACTGTGTAGCGACAGCTGTAAGACAAGGCGCAAAGAGCGTAACTCAGCTCGAGATCACAGGACCTTTGCCGGATGAAAGATCCGAGAATAACCCTTGGCCTGAATATCCGTTCATTAAGAAGAACGATTACGGCCAGGAAGAAGCAGAAGAACTGTTCGGTGCCGATCCCAGAAATTACTTCATGTCTACCGAAAAATTCATAGGTGACAGTAAGGGTAATGTAAAGGAGTTACAGGTTACACAAGTATCGTGGCAAAACGGTAAGCCGGTTCCGATCGAAGGAACAAGAAAGAACATCAAGGCTGATCTTGTAATCCTTGCGATGGGCTTTTTGGGACCTGAGGATCTTATCGCTGACGAACTCAAGCTTAGCCGTGACGGAAGGAGCAATATAAGTGCTGAATTCGGCGACTTCAAGACTAATGTTGAAGGAGTATTTGCAGCAGGCGACATGCGCCGAGGTCAGTCCCTTGTAGTATGGGCGATGACTGAAGGCAGGGGCGCTGCAAGAGAGTGCGACAGGTACTTAAGAAAAGGTCAGACGGTTTTGCCGTAAAAGATCACTGATTATATCTGAAAGGCGATTTAGGAATACTGAATCGCCTTTTTCGTACGTTGATTAAAATATTTTACCTGTTATCATCGAAAGTATAGGTGGATGTTGTTTGATGTTTATTTAAGGAGGAGGAAAACAATGAAAAACAATAAGTTCATCGCAGTTTTATCAGTTCTTCTTTGTGCATCAGTTCTTGCTTTCCCGATAACCGGTTGTGATAAGAACAAGTCTTCCGGGAAAAAGGATAAGGACAAAAAGATAAGTACCGATGATGAAGAAGATGATGAGGATGAAGAGGAGGAAGTAGATATCGAATTGACTGAAGAAGTCGAAGATACCGAGGATACTACTCCAAAGCGTGATTACGACGCAGATACCTTCTCATTATTTGTACAGATGGCAGAAACTTTGTTGGATGTGCCGGATAACGGTTTTGGTCCGCTCTTCGGGATTGACGGAGTAGTAGCAAGCTTATCTCATAACAAGGATTACGAGCTTACTTACATCGAATTTGAAACTGAAGATGAAGCTGAGGCAATGCTCGATACATATAAGGAGATTGCAGAACTTAACAGTGACTCCAGGACCAAGGTAGAAGATGATGCCGTATATCTTGATGACTATCTGACAATGCCCGACGGATCATCTCATTACGTGTATGCAACAGCTGCAGTTGACGGTTATTATTTCTACTACTTTGCTTGTAATGATACTGATCTTGAGAAGATGTGGACTTTGAACGGCATGATAGGTGTTCTGGGATTTTATACACCGTATAACATACTTGGCGGAAATCCGGATATCGAGAGAACGACTGAAAACGGTTCTGATATGGAAGATCTTATTGATACCGCAGCATCGGTTTTTGGTTGTGATACATCTGATTTCGAGGAGGTACCGCTAACTGTAGACGTTATCGAATCATACGCATATTCTTCCGATGAGTTCTGCGTTATATATGATAAGTTTAATTTCAGGGCTAACGCTATGACTTATCTATGGTCGTATTATAACGACGTAAACAGCAGATATCCGGATAGCTTTACAGACGGCACAGGATATTTCTTCGGACAGACAGAAGATCCTGAATTCATCTGCGGCGGAATGTTCGTAAGTAATTGCTATCTGATCACTGTCGAGTGTTATACAGAAGAGGGAAAAGAGCAGGTTAAGGATTTTATTGATAAAACCGGACTTCCGATGCCTGACGGTCTCTGATCGAAATTGTCAATCGAATAAAGATGAGGCGGCTCACTTATGTGAACCGCCTCTGTTATTTGTTTTCAGAATTCAAAAATGTATTTGTTACTATCGTTAAAGTTGCAGTTAATGTATTGCTCCATTAAAGGTTCGAGTTCAGGATTAGCGTGGAATCTGAAGTCGTAATCATCAGTGATCTTGCCTTCCTTACGATAGTATTCGATCTTGCCGTCATCGTTGATCTTAAGATCTTCATAAGCCTGGCAGTCATACATTTCCTTTACTCTTCCGTCACTCGTCTCGAAAGTGATCTTATACACTACGTAAAGTGCATTGGACTCTTCTTCGGTAATGAGATATCTTACTAAGATCTCAGGGTCTTTGCTTATATTCCAGATGTCTTCGGAAGAGAAGATGACAGCGCCGTAACTGTCATATCCTGATCTCTCGTCTTCGATCATACCGCCATCGATAAGTGCAGCAAAATCCTTATCGGCCCTGAGATCACTTGGTGTGATTCTGTAACCCGGATTCCATGTAATCTCAGTCGTTTCAGAAGAGTTGTTTTTCTTGCTGTTGCCGCCGAACTTTAATACGAGGAAGATCATACCGAACAAGATAAGCATTGCGAACATTATGCTGACGCATCCTTTTATAACCGCTCTTACCGTGCGCGCTCGTTTTTGACGTAATTGCTCATCGCGTTTTGCCTGATTTATCTGCTGCTGGGTTGCGTATTTCTTCTCGAGACCAAGGATGCTCTTGGCAAGTGACAGACGGATATAGTCTTCTGCGTTTATGATCTTTTCATATTCGCTGTCAGTTGCATCTGTAGGAATATCGAATGTTCCGCCACAGTATGCGCATACGAGCTTGTCGCCTTCCTGTCTGAGGGGAGCTTCACAGTTTGAACAATTAAGGGTTCTTAATTTCATTATGCTTCACCTCCTTTTGGCAGATCGATCTGAGCAGAGCCTGATTCAGGTATTACATTTAAAGCTCCTTTGTCATTCTCGTATCCTTCCCAGTGATTATCGATGTTGTCATCGGTTACTGATTTACATAGTGAATAGTTGCATGTGAAATGACCGGTCTCATCCGCTTCGACTTTTTCGAAACATACACATGAATAGACATCTTTTGTGTTGCCGCTTAAGAGATATTCGTATGTGCATTTGTAGATGTTGTAAATGCTTATGTCAGTGCCGTCTTTTACCATATAGGAATATATTGCTTCAGGAGTTCCTACAAGATAAGCGTCGCCTTCGTCTCCGCCGGATTCGAGAACGGGAGCGGATCTTCTGGATAACTCATAACTTGCTCCTGCTCCTATCGTGTTCTCGATGAAGTTAGGATCGTTTTCGAGATCTTTTACGGATATATCAGTCAATCTCTCGATCCTTGCTTTCTCGGCTTCTTGTTGTGCTTCTTTCCTGGTTTTTCTGTCCTTAGCGATATTAGTGCCAATGACGATAAAAGTACCTATCATCACCAGCATCATGACTCCGCCCATAACAGCATACAGTATCAAACCGCCCAAAAGAGTGGTTCCCTGAGATTTAGCGGCATGCTTGAATTGCTGTTTCATCTCGCTTGTCATGAACTTTTTTCTGAGCTCGGCATCTTTCTCGAGAAGAGTCCTGTCTTTCTCGATAAGAAGTCTTGTTCTGTCTGCCTCGGTAACGAGCTTTGCATACTCAACGTCTGCTTCGTCGTAATCGACGTTAAAAGCAGCGCCACAGCTGGTGCAGTAGAACTTGTCCTGCTGCTGATTCAGAAAGCCACCGCACTGCGGACAATTAAGATTGGTAAGTCTCATTGTAGTCCCTCCAAAAGTATAAATATCAGCCGATATCCAACTTGCTCATGCTATAATTCGTATGTTCCTGAACAAGCTTCGCGCGTGCATCGTCTACTGAATCGTAAACATCATCAATGTGTGCTGTGTAGTCACAGTAGATCGTGTCTCCGGAATCATCTCCAGGCATAAGATTATTATAGTAAACGCAGATATATTTCGAACTGCCGTCTTCGCATTTGCTCTCGTAAACGAGGAACAGATCGTTAGTGTAATACGTAGAGAAGAGGTATCCTGCTACAAGCTCGTTATCACTTGTCGTTCCGTATTTGCTCTGAACGCGATCTGATTCGAGGATTTTATTTGAAGCCTCATTGAGTTTATCCATCATTTCTTCGTTGGAAGAGATGATTGATGCATCAAATGAGAAATCATACTGGGTTTCTTCAGAAGTTACCGTTGTTGTTACTGTAGTAGTTTCTGTTGTGGTTTTACCGCCTAAGATATCGCTAAACGTTCGCTGATTACGATTTTGTACAGTATTTCTGATGATAATCGATATGATCTGAAGCAAAACATAACCGCCGATGACGATCGGAACGATGATCCTTGCCTTGGATCTGCGTCTTCCGGTATTCTGAGTTGTAGGCTGTGTAGTCGGTTGAGAATACTGCTGATTATACTGAGTAGGCTGAGCTGTGGTTGAAGGTCTTGTGTATCTGTTGTACTTGAGATCTTCTTTTGTTCTGTTGAGTTCGCTCTCTCTTAATGCCTTTGCGGCATTTCTCTCAGCTTCGGTCTCTTTTCTTATTCTCTCGACATCTTCTGAATCGAAATCGGCTGCGAAGGAGCAACCGCAGAATGAACACTCGAACATTCCGTTATTAAGGTCGAGTTTTCCGTTGCAATTCGGACAAACTTTGTTACCAAACTTCATAACAAAATCCTCCTTTCTCAAACACCCATGATAATTATATCATAGTGATTTCGAGCTCTTTTTTTAGTCGGTGGCGGTAAATTACTGCTCATTTTCTGTTTCTGAATCAAAATAAGTCCTTAGCCGGTGATCGTTTTCGAAAATGATAATCAATTTGAAAAATAATGTCAGAATATTATAATAATTTGGTGTGATAAAAAATATTTGTTTTCGAGAGGAAAAGGAAATGAACGATTATAGGGATTACGAATTAACGGAAAAAGAAATAAATGATTCATGCTGTGAACTCGGAGACATTACTCCGTCTAAGATATTGGATTTCGATGTTGTAGTCGTTGGCGCCGGTGCCGCAGGAGTTCCGGCAGCAGGAATAGCTGCTGAGGGAGGCATTAAGGTAGCACTTCTTCAGAAGGAACCGAACGTAGTATCACAGGGTAACTGCGCGTCTGCGATCATCAAGTCACGTTCCACTGAGGCAGGTATCGCGAAGTGGATCCATCATACTAACAGCCTTTGTGATTGGAGAGCTGATACTAAGCAGCTCAGAGCATATGCGGATCATTCCGAAGAAGCCATGATGTGGGTTCTTAACAGATCCGGAATGACCAAAGAGACCGAGTACGGTGACGGAAGCAAGGTCGATAGCAACAAAGACTGCGCTACACTTCTTAATGACGGTGCCAATCTTCGTGCGTTCATGAGTACCAGCGGACTTTTCACGGGTGTCTGGAAGGACAGGGAAAAGACATACGATTACGGGGAGGACAAGTGCTATTTCTTCGCGCCTTGGGTAGGTCCTAAGCCGTTAAATGTCGGAAGTGCGCTTCGTAAGGCGCTTGAGAATGTAAAGGAAAATAATCCTAATCTTGAGACTTTTTTCTCAACACCTGCTGTTAAACTCCTTTTCGACGGAGAAAGAGTAACCGGAGTTATCGGTAAGACAAATGGCGGTGAATATATTCAGTTCAATGCATCAAAAGCAGTGATCCTTGCAACAGGTGACTACACTAATAACTGCGCGATGGTAGATCGTTGGTGTCCTGATATCGCAGAGTTTGACAAGAAGCAGTTCAATAAGACTGGTGACGGTCACATCATGGCGATGACGGCAGGCGCTAAGATGGAAAATCTCGGTCATACGAAGATGATGCATGACTTTGACTCAGCGCTCATGTATGAGGAGCCGTTCCTCTACGTTAACATGAACGGTGAGAGATTTACCAACGAATATACGGGCTTCGTCTACATGGGAAATCTTCTTAAGTTCCAGCCTTCATACAAGGGTTCGATGCTCGATAAGGAGCATGCAGACGGTTCCAAGGGCTGGTACTGCACGATCTACGACAGTGACTATGTTAATTGGCCTAAGGACGAGTTCGTTCAGGGTATGATCCCGCCTCAGGTAATGGAGAAGTTTATTCCGGGCGCAGTCGAGAATCCTACCGGAGTATTTAAGAACCTCATCGACCTTCACAGATGTGATACGCTGGAGGAACTTGCGAGTGAACTCGATGTTCCGTACGCGAATCTCAAAAAGACAGTCGACCGTTATAACGAGCTCTGTGATGAAGGCTGTGACAAGGATTTCGGTAAACCGGCCAAGTACATGCATAAGATCGTTAAGGCTCCTTTCTGGGGTGCTCGAAAACATATCCGCGTATCCGCAGGTGTATCCGGTATAAAGATCAATGAGTTTGGTCAGGCACTTGATTCAAACGATGCTCCGATAAGCGGATTATACTGTGTCGGTAATCTCGGTGGACCATTCTACGGCGGAAGCGACTATCCGTTCCACCAGACAGGCCTTTCACTGGGAAGATGTTATGCATATGGCCTTATTGCTGCAAAGCATGTCTTGGGTCAGTTGTGATAAGATGTTTTTCGAGAAAACAAAAGGAAGATCATGATGAAAAACAGAAAGGGCATAACGGCCGGCGTATTGCTGTTCGCGTTTTTGACGGCATTTGCTTCAGGATGTGACAGAGGACCTGTTGAAGAAACGGTCGAGTCACCAAAAAGCGAAGAAAGCTCGGAAGAAACTGAAGCGGAAGAAGATGAAGAGGATGAGGAGATCATCGAATCCGTCGGTGAAGGATTGTCCGAGAATGAACTTTATGACAAATACAGGGATATAGCCAAGCAGATCTATGTAAGTGACGGCAAGGACTACCTGTACGGATTCGGGAAAGAGTATCTGAACGGTTATGTTAACGAGAATTCGGAATATGCTCTTTTTGTTTATGACGATAATGATAATCTGATGGAATTTAAGTATCAGGACGGAAATATCATTAAGTACTTTCCATCTGAGATGTATGACGTGGAGCATCTGCTGACGTTTAATCAGTTCTATGGTATTCCGTGCCTTTTCGATCAGTATTCCATCCATCCGGATGAATTGATGATCGAGACTTGTAATTCTGTTCTCGGAGACGGAAAGTATACAGGTACGGTTATAGGTTTTTCAGCCGATATGGATTATGCGATCGCTTTGGTTGGTCAGGTATATGCGTTTACTCTTTCCAAGACAGATTGTGCGTCCATGAAAAAGGGAGACATTATCGAGGTTGACGGAGATGCTCATGACTACGTTACCGTAACTGATGTCGATGATTATGGCGAGACTATCCGTATTGAGGTCGACGATTACTGCTGGTTCATGTTCGACAAAAATGATACTGAGGATGAGAGAGAATACATTCTGACTAAATTTGAGCACCCACATTACACTGATTCATATTCCTTTGTGATGATCCCGATCTCTGAGGAATGTAAGTTTGATCTGTATCTTGTTCACGGAGAAGTAAACGGAGAATCATTGATCTTAAGCGAGAAAGATCTGAGTGTAGATAAGGCAGGAGAAATGATCTCTGATAATTCCGGCATAGTAAATGACGAGGGGAAGACCATCATCACATCGTATGAGAACGGCGGCTTTGAGATGATAGACTCGATTGTCAGGCCGATAGAGATCAAAGACGGAAAGGTAATCTACTTTAATCTGATCCGCAGCGCAGAATAAGCGAAAAAATACTTTACAAATCATTTCTGCAATGCTAATATCCTCCCATATAAATCAAACCGTTGACGCGGAGATAACGGTGATGATGCTCCCACAGAGAGCCGGCGATGCTGAGAATCCGGCGGAAAACAAATCATCAAATGGACCGCTGAGGGTGCAGTCAAATGCATTAGTGCAAAGTATTCTGCAACGTGAGGGCATACGTTACTTGCCGGGGATATGATGGTATCTCGCTAAGCGCACGATGTTATAATCGTGAATCAAGGTGGCACCGCGAATTTATTCGTCCTTGACAGAACTTAATGATTGTTCTGTCGAGGATTTTTTGTTTCCTCCGGAACAAGAAAAGGAGGAAAACAACATGAAGATCTTACCTGAATTGGAAGACGTCAAGAAGATCGCACAGACAGGACGTTACAACATCGTTCCGATCAGTACCGAGATACTGTCGGACGTAAGGACTCCGATCGAGACTATGAAGATACTTAAGAGTATCTCTACTCACTGCTACATGCTCGAGTCGGTAGCGGAGAACGAGAAGTGGGGAAGATACACATTCCTCGGATTTGATCCTAAGACTTCCGTTACAGTTAACGAAGGCAAGATGAGGATCGGTGACGTAAGCATCGAGACTAATGATCCCAACAAATACTTAAGACAGATCCTGGGTGAATATAAGAGCCCGAGATTTAATTATCTTCCTCCGTTTACAGGCGGACTTGTGGGATATTTCTCATATGATTATCTTTGCTACAGCGAGCCTAAGGTAAAGGTCGATACAGTTGACGAGGAAGGCTTCAAGGATGTGGATCTGATGCTCTTCGATAAAGTAATTGCGTTTGATAACTACGCACAGAAGATCATCATCATCGCCAATATGTCCTTAAACGATCTCGAGGTCGGCTACAACAAAGCGATCATGGAGATCAAGAGGATCAAGGATCTAATCGTTAACGGCAAGGCTGAAGGCGAACACAAAGGAAAGCTCCTTGCTGAGCCGACAGCACTTTTCGATAAGGAAAGATTCATGGATATGGTCGAGAAGGGTAAGTACTATATCCACGAAGGAGATATCTTCCAGATAGTTCTTTCGAACCGCCTGTCGGCACCGTTTGAGGGAAGCCTTCTTGATACATACAGATACTTAAGGACGATCAATCCTTCACCTTATATGTTCTACTTCTCGGGAACTGATGTAGAGGTTGCAGGAGCTTCACCTGAGACTTTGGTAAGTCTTAAGAACGGCGTACTCCACACATTCCCTCTTGCAGGCACAAGGCCGAGGGGAAGAACGGAAGCAGAGGATAAGGCTCTGGAAAGAGACCTTCTAAGAGATGAGAAAGAACTTGCAGAGCATAACATGCTCGTAGATCTCGGAAGAAACGATCTCGGCAAGGTAAGTAAGTTCGGAACAGTTGAAGTAGAGAAGCTTCATTCTATCGAGAGATTCTCACACGTTATGCATATCGGTTCTACGGTAAGAGGTGAGATCAGAGAAGATAAAGATGCTCTTGATGCCATCCAGGCCGTACTTCCTGCAGGAACCCTCTCGGGAGCACCGAAGATCAGGGCATGTCAGCTCATAGGACAGCTCGAAAACAATAAGAGAGGTATCTATGGAGGCGCTATCGGTTACATTGATTTCTCCGGCAACATGGATACCTGCATCGCTATAAGGATCGCATACAAAAAGAACGGAAAAGTCTTCGTAAGAAGCGGAGCAGGAATCGTAGCAGATTCTGATCCTGAGAAAGAATACATAGAGACGATCAACAAGGCCAAGGCTGTGATCAATGCTCTCAAGGCAGCACAGGAGGACGACGTATGATACTTTTGATCGATAATTACGACAGTTTCTCTTATAACCTTTATCAGATGGTCGGAAGCATCGATCCCGATATCAAAGTTATAAGAAACGATGAGATGACAGTAGAACAGATAGAGGCTTTGAATCCTTCTAGGATAATCCTCTCGCCGGGTCCGGGAAGACCTGAGAACGCAGGAGTCGTTCCTGAAGTCATTGACAAGCTCAAGGGCAAGTTCCCGATCCTCGGTGTGTGCCTCGGACATCAGGCGATCTCAATGGTTTTCGGAGCAACGGTAACATACGCACCAAGGCTCATGCACGGTAAACAGTCTGAAGTTAAGATCGATACTGAAGACAAGTTATTCAAAGGACTTCCGGAAAGGATCAAAGTAGCAAGATATCATTCGCTTATAGCTGATCCTTCAACGATACCTGATGAACTTAAGGTAACGGCCGTAACAGACGAAGGCGAGATAATGGCGGTTACTCATAAGGAATATCCGATATACGGACTGCAGTTCCATCCGGAATCGATACTGACACCTGAAGGCAAGACAATACTTAATAATTTCATAAAGGAGTGACAAGATTATGATCAAGGAAGCAATCGTAAAGATAGTAAGTAAGGAAGACCTCACATATGATGAGGCATATACAGTAATGAACGAGATAATGAGCGGTGAGACGACTCCTACTCAGAATGCGGCTTTCCTCGCAGCTCTTTCCACAAAGAGCGCAAAGGCAGAGACAACAGATGAGATCGCAGGCTGCGCCAAGGCCATGAGAGATCATGCTACTACGGTAGATACGGGAATGGATGTTCTCGAGATCGTAGGAACAGGCGGAGACGGAGCTCACAGCTTCAATATCTCCACTATCTCTGCTCTCGTATGTGCAGCTGGCGGAGTCAAGGTCGCAAAGCACGGTAACCGTGCAGCATCATCAAAGTGCGGAACGGCAGACTGTCTTGAGGCATTGGGCGTAAATATCGATCAGAGCCCTGAGATGTGTAAGAAGCTCCTTAAGGAAGTCGGTATGTGTTTCTTCTTCGCCCAGAAGTATCACACATCCATGAAGTATGTAGGACCTATCAGAAGAGAACTTGGATTCAGGACAGTATTTAATATCCTCGGACCTCTCACAAACCCTGCAAGTCCTAAGATGCAGCTTCTCGGTGTATATGACGAGTATCTTATCGAGCCTTTGGCAAGAGTTCTTATCTCTCTCGGCGTAAAGAGAGGTATGGTCGTATACGGTAAGGATAAGCTCGATGAGATCTCTCTTAGCGCCCCTACAAAGATCTGTGAGTTCAAGGACGGCTGGTACAAGGTCTACGATATAACTCCTGAAAGATTCGGATTCGAGCGCTGCACCAAGGAGGATCTTGTCGGAGGAACACCTGAGGAGAATGCTCAGATCGTTCGTGATATCCTCGCAGGACAGAAGGGTCATAAGAGAAATACAGTCCTTCTTAATGCGGGAGCAGCTTTGTATCTTGCAGGTAAGGCAGATACGTTCGGTGAGGGTATAATGCTCGCAGGATCCCTTATCGATTCGGGTAAGGTAACAGAGACGCTTGAGAAGTTGATCAAGGTCAGCAACGAGGAGATCTGATATGACCATTTTGGACGAACTGGCTTCTTATGCCAAGGAACGTACAAGGATAAATAAGGAGAAGGTATCCCTTCAGGCATTGAGAGATGATGCTGAAAAGATGAGCTCTTCAGGGTTTGTTTTCGAGAAGACCCTGGAAAAAGAAGGAGTATCGTTTATTTGCGAGTGCAAGAAGGCATCTCCGTCAAAGGGTATCATCGCAGAGGATTTCCCGTATCTTCAGATAGCGAAGGAATACGAGGCTGCAGGAGCGGATTGTATATCCGTGCTTACCGAGCCTAAGTGGTTCCTGGGTTCCGACGATTATTTAAGAAAGATATCTTCGGAAGTAAGTATCCCGTGTCTTCGTAAAGATTTCACGGTAGACGAGTATATGATCTACGAAGCAAAGACCCTCGGAGCATCCGCTGTCCTTCTTATTTGTTCGATATTAAGCCCTCAGCAGCTTAAGGAATATATCGAAGTAAGCGACAGCCTGGGGCTTACTGCCATCGTTGAGACTCATAATGAGAATGAAGTATATGAGGCGATCGCAGCCAGAGCCAGGGTGATCGGTGTCAATAACAGAAACCTCAAGGATTTCAGTGTGGATACCAATAACAGTGCCAATCTTCGAAAACTGGTGCCTTCCAATGTCCTCTTTATAGCAGAAAGCGGCATCAAGACGCCTGAGGATGTGGAAAGCCTTCGTAAGATAGGCGTGGATGCTGTCCTTGTCGGTGAGACTCTTATGAGAGCTCCTGACAAGAAAGCGATGCTTCAGAGTCTAAGAGGTAACTTATGATCGTCAAGTTCTGCGGCATGCGAAGAGAAGAGGATATAAAGGCCGTTAACGAGATAAGACCTGATCTTATCGGCTTTATATTGGATCCTTCACGTAAAAGATATGTCTCTCCCGAGGTAATATCATCTCTTCGTAAGGGACTGGGCCCGGATATCAAGACAGTGGGAGTTTTTGTTAACGAAGATATTTCTGTTGTGCTAAAACTCCTTGAAGATGGTATTATAGATATCGCGCAACTTCACGGAAATGAGTCGGATGACTATATCGATGAGGTCAGAAACAGGACGGGAGCTACTGTTATCAAGGCTTTCGGGATACGAAACGAGTCTGATATCGATAAGGTCGAGAGATCACATGCAGAAATTGTGATAGTCGATTCTCCGGGTGGTGGAACGGGTTCATCTTTTGATTGGACTTTGCTAAATAGAATAAAGCGTCCGTATATCCTCGCAGGAGGGCTTAATGCGGATAACATAGAAGAAGCCGTAGAAACTCTCGATCCTTATGGAGTTGACGTAAGCTCGGGTATCGAGACAGACGGGTTCAAGGATATCGATAAGATGAGAGCTTTTATGGCTCTGATAAAGAAAGGACAATGAAAGTGGCAAAAGAAGGCAGATTTGGTGTTCACGGCGGACAGTATATCCCCGAGACTTTGATGAATGCGATCAATGAGCTTACCAAGGCTTATGAGTTCTATAAGAACGATCCGGAGTTCCAAAAGGAGCTTTCCGATCTGTTTAATAACTATGCTAACAGACCATCGCTTCTCTATTATGCTGAGAAGATGACCAAGGACTTAGGCGGAGCAAAGATCTATCTTAAGAGAGAAGACCTTAACCATACTGGCGCTCACAAGGTTAATAACGTATTGGGTCAGGCACTTCTTGCCAAGAAGATGGGTAAGACCCGTCTCATCGCTGAGACAGGCGCAGGACAGCATGGTGTTGCTACAGCAACTGCAGCAGCTCTCATGGGTATGGAGTGCGTAGTCTTCATGGGCGAAGAGGATACAAAGCGTCAGGCTCTTAACGTATATCGTATGAGACTTTTGGGAGCGACGGTCATTCCTGTAACTACGGGAACCAAGACTCTCAAGGACGCCGTATCGGAGGCAATGCGTGAGTGGACAACAAGAGTTGAAGATACTCACTACTGCTTAGGTTCTGTAATGGGACCTCATCCGTTCCCGACGATAGTCCGTGATTTCCAGGCTGTTATCTCCAAGGAGATCAAGGAACAGATCATCGAAAAAGAGGGAAGACTTCCTGATGTTGTAATGGCTTGTGTCGGAGGCGGTTCGAACGCTATCGGTACTTTCTATCACTTCATCGAAGATAAGGATGTTCAGCTTATCGGCTGCGAAGCTGCAGGAAGAGGAATCGATACATTCGAGACTGCTGCAACTGTTAATACCGGAAGACTCGGTATCTTCCACGGCATGAAGTCTTATTTCTGTCAGGATGAGTACGGCCAGATCGCTCCTGTTTATTCGATCTCAGCAGGCTTGGATTATCCGGGTGTCGGTCCTGAGCACGCATATCTCCACGATATTGGAAGAGCTTCTTACGTGCCGATCACGGATGATGAAGCAGTTAATGCATTTGAGTATCTTTCAAGGACTGAAGGTATCATTCCTGCTATTGAGTCTTCACATGCCATCGCACATGCAATGAAGATCGCTCCTACAATGGATAAGGATAAGATCATCGTTGTAACTGTCTCCGGAAGAGGAGACAAGGACTGCGCTGCAATCGCGAGATACAGAGGAGAGAATATCTATGAGTAAGATAAAAGAAGCATTCAAGAACGGTAAGGCTTTTATTCCGTTCATCACATGCGGTGATCCTGATATCGAGACCACATATAATGTTGTTTTGGAAGCTGTAAAAAACGGTGCCGATCTTATCGAGCTCGGTATCCCGTTTTCCGATCCTACTGCTGAAGGTCCTGTAATCCAGGGTGCCAATATAAGAGCACTCGCAGGCGGTATTACGACGGATAAAGTTTTCGAGCTCGTAAAAAGATTAAGAAAAGAAGTAACGATCCCTCTGGTATTCATGACCTATGCAAATGTCGTATTCTCATACGGCTCAGATAAATTTATCAAGACCTGCAGCGAGATCGGTATCGACGGACTTATCATTCCTGATATCCCTTATGAGGAGAAGGAAGAGTTCGAGCCATACTGCGAGAAGTATGATGTAGATCTTATCTCAATGGTCGCACCGACTTCTGAAGACCGCGTGACCATGATCGCCAAGGAAGCAAAGGGTTTTATCTATGTTGTGTCCAGCATGGGTGTAACGGGCGTTAGATCATCATTCGCGAATGATATTTCTTCCGTTACGGCAAAGATACGCGAAGTAACGGATGTTCCGTGTGCTATCGGATTCGGTATCTCAAATCCTGAACAGGCCGCTAATATGTCCAAGATAGCTGACGGTGTTATCGTGGGATCAGCGATCATAAAGATACTTGCCGAAAAGGGTAAGGACGCACCGTCTTATGTAGGAGCATTCGTTAAGAAAATGAAGGATGCGATCATCTGATAACGGATAATAAACTCAAAACTGCCGTAACAGGTTTTCTAACAGTTTTGTAATATAAAGACTTGAACTATTGAATATCATAACAATTGATATATATAATTAGTTCAAGTTTTATTTTTGGGAGAATATGAAGATGAGATTTAAACGTATACCGGTATTGTTACTGGCCGGTTCACTTTGCCTTGGAATGATCTCGGGTTGTGATAAGAAACCGGAGGAAGAGGCTGATAATGATAATGAAGAAACTACTATCACAGTTGAAATCCCGGTAATCGAAAAGGAAGAAGAGGAATCTGCTGAGTCTGAAGAAGCATCTTCCTCTGAATTCTATTTTGAAGATTGGGAAGATGATTATGTTTTCTTTAAGGAAGCAGCCAAAACACTCTGTTCCGATAAGGACAGACAGGTGATGCTCGGTTATGCTATGGCTCCGGATCTGAACTACAATTATGTTCTGATCGCCTATGATACAGTTGACGGATTAAAAGCATACAAAAACAACTGCGGATATCTGGCAGAGTATGATCTTGATAATATCGAGATATACAGAGACTGTCTTCTTACGATGGAGTTGTTTGAGGATTATCCTGCTTTAACTGATTTCAGTTATATATTCTGTTTGGATGGAGGGCAGATCGATACCGCTGCATATCTGAATCCGCTTCCGGACGGGGTATATTATTCCGGAATATATGCAATGTCAGCTGATCGTAAGTATATCTATGCGACTGTTTCTAACGTAATGGGATTCGGTATGTATCTGGACGAATTCGAGAATATCAAGGTTGGAGATACATATGCTTTTGATGCACTTAACAAGTATAAGATCCTCGACATTACCGATGACAAGATAAAACTTGAAAACGGATTCATGACTTATGAGATCATTGATGACGTTTGGGTCGATATTACTATGTATACCAGTCCGGATCAGTATGATGAATTCAGTAAATTCGTGAAGATCCCTGTCTCCGATGATCTTGTATGTAATGTAAAGATCCTCGAAGGATATGAGTCAGAGAATTATTCGGTTGAAGAAGGTCTCACACTTGATCAGGCGATGGCATTGGATATCGTAAAAGAAGACGGCGCTATACAAACATTCGAAACAGGCGGTTACGGCATGTATATTTGGACTGAACCTCTGGTAATAGAAAACGGAGAGGCGGTAAGTGCTGATTTCGTTGTCTATGAGGACAGGTCTTAAAAGATAAGTTGAGGAATCCTCGCCTGTGCTGAATTGTTCAGACAAAAAAACAGCACCCTTGCGAGTGCTGTCTTATCCGGATTATTTGTAGTCGGCTATGTATGTCTTATCGCTATATACATAGGTTTCTCCGATAGTAGGTATTGTATCGTCGTCCCTGATACCTACTAATTCATCTTCGCCTGTGCCGGTTTTGTGGAATACATAGACTTCATCCTGCATTTCTCCGTTGATCTCGTTCGTTGAGTAATATGAATCTGTTACGACCAACTGGTTTCCGTCTAAGCGTACGTATTCCCATGAAATGTAAGCATACCCGCCGTTGCCGTCATAAAATAAGCTCTTATCTGCTTTGAGAAAATACCTGCTGCGACCCCAGCCTGAGAAAACGTGATCCAGCTGACCATCTGTGATCGTATATAACTCCTGGATCTCATCGAACGAGCCGTTATCTTCATACTCATAAGTTTTCACTATGAGCAGTTCGTCTGTACCATTGTCATCAAGATCAAGAAGAACATACCAGAGCTTATTCATCGGATCTTCACTGTAAAAAGCGGTTTCGCTTATGCCGGGTCCCATGTTATACTTCAGCTCATCAAAATCAGTATTTTTGATCTCTTCTGATTGAAGACCGTCATACAGATAATCCAATACTTCAACATATGGTGCAGGAATATCTTTTGTTTTTGTCTGCTCTTCTTCGGTGCTCACTGAAACTTCCGTGGTGGACTTTGTTTCGGCTGTGGCCTCAGATGCTTCCTCTGATGCCTGTTCCGTGGTGTTTGTTCTATCGCCATCAGTAAACTTTACCGTGCAGGCACTTGCCATAAATGCTACGGATGCTGCAAGTATCATCGATGCGATCTTTGTTTTATTTCCCTTCATTTTATTAGCCTCCATTACTTCAGAAGATATTGTATCTCCTTAACTTACTGCCATTCTACAAATGTAGAAAAACTTTGTCAATACATTTTTCTACAAATGTAGAATATTTTTTTCTGAGGCCTCTCGAAAAAGATTTCAGGAATTAATATCTTTCTTTCTATAGTAGATAAAAGCTACGATCATACCAACGAGCATCAACACCATTCCCGGTATAAGATACTTTGTCTCCAGCGCCTTGTTGTTGATGATGTCCGATCCTTCCGTATATCCGAAAGGAGAAATATACTTAAGTACTTTTGCATCGTCTGAGATGTTTGCCACGATGTTAAGGAAGTATAATACTGAGGCGATTCCTATGCCGATACCAAGCCCGCTTTTTCGAAGGAAGGCAGAGATACCGAAGCAGATGCCTGCGATCTCATACTGCATGAGAAGATAAGCAAGGTGGAACAGGGCTATTATCTTCCAATCGAATTCTTCGCCGATGATGAGGATAGAGCCGACAGAGCAGACGAAGACGATAATGTTAAGTATAGTGATGATAGCGATAACACTCAGAAGTTTCTCGGCTACTACTCTTACTCGTGAGACAGGTTGAGTCAGAAGAAACTCTGCAGTTCTGTCCTTTTCCTCTTTAAGAAGGGCGGAGATACCTGTTATAGCCGCGAAGAACGCGCCGCCAATGGCAAGGATATTTCCTCCTTCAACTGCGTAAAAGCCCGTGATGGTTCCGAAGTTCAGCTGGTCCATTCCGAAGGCTGAAGTGAAGTTTCCCATTTTTGAGAACATCTCGTTAACGTCATCCATCTGCGATTTCATGTCAGGGAACATGAGGACGCACATTGCTATAAGAAGTCCGATGGAAAGACTCCAGATTAATATCGGTAATTTCTGAGATCTGATCTCTTGTCTGAAAATATACATATCGTTTCCCCTTATTCGTAATAATTCATGAAGATGTCTTCAAGGCTCGGTTCAGTGATGGTCACATCTATCGGATCTTTGGATGAGATATCCTTAAGAAGCTCCTTGATATCACCTTTGAAAAGATATTCGTTTGTACCTTCGGAAGTCTTAACGGTTACTTTCTTGGCGCCTGTCTCTTCCAGCTTCTCAACCTTGTCGGAGATGATGATCTTTCCGTCTTTTATAAAGGCTGCAGACTTACAATATGTCTGTACTTCCATAAGGATGTGAGATGAGAAGAATATTGTCGCACCTCTTTGATTTTCCTCATTAAGAATGCTGAAGAATTCTCTTTGCATTAGCGGATCAAGACCTGATGTCGGTTCGTCCAGGATAAGGAGGGAAGGGCTGTGCTGAACTGCGCATACGATGCCTACTTTTTTTCTGTTTCCGAGTGACAGTTCGCTGACTTTCTTATTCATGTCGAGGTCCAGTCTTTTAGCCAGAGACATAGCTTTATCTGCACATTTGGCGCCCCTCAGATCAGCGGAATACTTAATGACATCCTTAACCTTCATGCCATTATAAAAGTTGATCTCGGAAGGTAGATATCCTGTGTTTTGAAGTATCTTTTTCGAGTCGGATACGATGTCATACCCCAGTACTTTTGCGCTTCCTCCGGTTGGACTTATAAGTCCGAGAAGTGTCCTTATAGTAGTTGATTTGCCCGCTCCGTTAGGACCTATGAATCCGAAGAAATCGCCCTGTTCGACCGACAGGTTCAATTCATCTATTCCGCGGGCTTTGCCGTACGTCTTTGTTAAGTTTTTTGTTTCTAATACTTTCATCTTTTTTCCTCTGTTACTTAAGATATATGCTCTTCCAGAAATCTATGATCTTCTCGTAGTCTTTGACTATCTTATCCACGTCGATCTTGTCCGATTGTTCCAATCTCCAAAGATAACCTTCAGATGCCAGAAACATATCCTGATACATCATCCCGAGATCCAATCCGTCCTTGAATTTCAAAGGATCCAGTGGAGGGAGTGCGTTATATGTCTCGACTTTCTTATAGGGAGCGATTATCTTCAGTACTTCCTTGGCCACATCCGGATCTTTCTCGTAATATGCCTTTATCGAGAACTTGCTCATATTCGGATACTGCTTCATGAGCTTTGTCTTCGTTATCAATCCTTTATACATGATATCGAAAATGTCCTCTCCGTTATAAGCGCCGGACTCCATCAAAGCCTTACTCGTCGTTTCTTCCGCAGTCTTGAGCAAAAACAGATAAAGTTCCTTTTTGTTCTTGAAGTAGAAGAACAACAGAGCCTTACTGATATCGGCTTCCAGAGCTATCTCATTTACGGGACTTTTCTTATACGAATTCTTCGCGAAAACTTTATATCCCGCATTGATGATCCTGTCCTGTTTTTCCTTTGGAAGTGCATAGAATTTCTCGTTCATTGATGATGCCTCTCTTTACCTGTTGACCAACCCGGTTAATATTAATAAACACCCATTGACCGTTTTTGAGAAGACCCCCCGATAAACTTTTTCGCTGTGATATACTTTGAGCAGAACGGAGGTACATAAGATGGCAGAGATAATCAAGATAAATGACAACACTTGGCGTATCGAGGACGACTTCGTCCGTTTCTTTCTTTTCTGCGGATCCGAGAAAGCTCTCCTTATAGATTCGGGAGCATCAACGACTAATGCACGTGAGATCGCAGAGAGCCTTACAGACCTCCCGATTATTCTTATCAATACTCATGCTGACCGTGATCATGTTGCAGGAAATGCGGCATTTGATGAAGTTTATATGAGCCCCAACGAGGAAAAGAACTACCAAAGATCATCAATTTCAAACAAGATCATTCCTGTCAAAGAAGGCGATGTGATCGACCTGGGTGACCGCCCTCTTAAGATAATCGATATCCCCGGTCATACTCCGGGTAGTATTGCTATCCTTGATGAGAAGAACAGAGTTCTTGTAAGCGGTGACACGATCCAAAACGGCGATATCTTCATGTTCGGTGAACTGAGAAATATCGATGATTATATAAGAAGTCTCGAGCACATGTCTGAATACGACGGAACATACGATACTATCTATCCGATGCACGGCTCATTTCCTGTTACTCCTGATATTATTCCTAAGCTTATAGAAGGAGCAAAGGAGGTAAAAGCAGGCACTGCAAAAGGTATGGAGGTTGACATGTTCGGAAATAAAGTGAACCTTTATAAATTCGACTACGCAGGCTTCTTCTATATACCGTAATTGCCCCGGAATTACGCGTAAAATTCCCCAATTACTAAGGCTTGCTTTGCTATAATCATCGCAAGGTTGGACACCGAAAACGAGCCTAACCGTAATGAAACTTTAATATGCGGTTTACATTTGCGTGTTAGAATTGGTAATAGGTGAATTTATGAAAAAAACAAATAACTACGTAAAATATCTAATATCTATATTGGTTTCAGTTATTGTAACCCCAACTATCGTATGCCTTCCTTTGGGACTCGGTAAGGGACATACTCCTGCATTTACCGTTCGAAAAGCATACGCCGCAACTTTCCCGGAAGATCTGGAAGTTGAGGAAGATGAGGAGAACAATGACAGAACAGAAGGTGAAGTTGATGAGTTCATCCTTAATGGCGGAACTATCAAAGCAACCTATAACGAGGGCTATGCACCTCCTTCAGAAGATACAAAGTTCAAGGATGTTCCTACATTCTATGTTTATCAGAAGTTTGATGAAGCAGGTCTTCCTATCGAGCAGATCGATCCTATGTACTTTACGCCTGATGAGACGACATACTATATCAAGGCTGCTGATTCTATCTTAAAGGAATATCCTGATATGAGTTCTACAACATTACAGACATTGTTTGTTACTCAGCAGGTTACCCGTATCGGAATCGGTGATACATGGTCGAAGATCAGGACGGAAGACGGAGCTGAAGGTTTTGTTCTTACTAATACTTTGTCCTATGAGATGGTATTTGAAGCGATCGACCGAATCGTTTGGGTCGATACCGGAAGTCTTACACTTCGTAAAGAACCTTCCGTTGACAGCGAAGTATTGGGAACACTTTTGGATGAAACTAAGCTTAGATGTATAGGTGTATCAGCAAAGTGGTATGAGGTCGTAGTTGCTAACGGTCCTTTGGAGGGCGAGACCGGATATGTTTATCTGTCCTACACAACGACTCAGGCTCCGCCGACACCTACACCAACTCCGACACCAAGGCCTGCCACGAACTCCGGCAATAACGGCGGAGGCGGTGGAGGAGGCGGAGGTGGATCCTCCAGTTCGAGTTCGTCTTCTTCGAGCATCGATTACAGCAAGGTTGTTGATCCGTCTACTATCATAACAGGTAGTAACCCGGAATCTATCGGAGCTCTTGCAGAGGCAATGATCGGAGTTCCTTATGTATACGGTGCAGCATCAGCAAGTGCAGTTGACTGCTCAGGACTTGTCTGCTACTGCTATTCGGAAGTTGCAGATCTGACATTACCGCATTACTCGGTATCACTATGTAGTGTCGGTGTTGGAGTTTCAAGAGATGAAGTCCAGGTAGGTGATATCGTCTGCTGGGATAACAACGGTAACGGTGTTTGCGGACACGTTGGTATCTACGTAGGAAACGGACAGTGCGTTGAAGCACGAGGCAAGCAGTGGGGTGTTGTTTACTGCAGCATCGACAGATCACCGATCATAACGATACGAAGAATATATAACTGATAAAGAAGTCATAGATTACTGAATAAGCCGCGACAGATCATGTCGTGGCTTATTTATTAGAAATAATTCTCATATACTACATCAGTTTCTTTATCATAATATGGAGAACCATAGTGTGTTTGGAGCTTTGAGGCAGCTGTAATCGCATCATCGTGATACTTTTTTAAACCGACTGCACCTGCAATTGCAACTCCTGTTGCGGCAGCGGCAAAAGCGGCAGCCATCAATGCTGTTTTGGTCGTTTTCTTCATAAAAACACACCTCCTGTGATCTTTTATATCAATACAGACGGTTTATTTTTCCAAACGTTACATATTTTGTTGGACTATTTGAAAACAGTGTGTTATATTCTATCTAACGAACGTTCGGTAGATAAGGAGAAATGTATGGGATCAGATGAAACTAAAGAATTGATCATGAAAACTGCTCTCGACATGTTTTCGAAAAAAGGCTATTCAGCTGTATCCATGAGAGATATCTCAGGTGCTGTCGGTATAAGGGCCAGTTCGATCTATTATTACTTCAAGGGAAAACAGGATATTTTCGATGCGATAGTGCAAAGGGCAGATTCCCTAACTAATGAACTTAAGGGGATGTTCTTTAAGGCTCTCGGTAATTCAACGGAAGTAAAGTGTGAAAGTTTCGTATTAGCGGGAAAAGCCTATGTTACAGGCTATCTTCATAATGAGAATATTGAGCCTTTGATCCAGATGCTTGAAAACGAGAGATTTCATGACAGCAAAGCAAATGATCTTTGGAAGAAGATGCTTTTCGATGCTCCTATCGGACATGAGGTATTGGTCTTTAAGGCTCTTTTTGAGAGCGGGATCATTAAGAATAAAGAAGCAGAAAAGTTGGCTGCTGAATATCACGGAATAGTCATGCTGGGATACTTTACGGATGATCTTAAAAGATTAGAAGATACGCTGACGGATTTTTATAAGAGAGTTTTCGAAGGAAAGTAAAGAAATGGTCAAAAAATACAGAAGTAAAAAAGCGGGAGAGAAGATTCTTCAGACTTATGATCAGCTCCTTAAGATATGGGGCTGTGATATTAAAGAACATGACATTGATACGACATACGGAACAATGCATGTAATCGAGACAGGTAAGGAAGACGGAACACCAATGGTACTGTTTCACGGTGTGGGTGATGATGCAGCGTTGATGTGGGTATATAACGCCAAAAGACTTGGCGAGAAATATAGGGTGTATGCGATCGATACCATGGGTGGTCCCGGAAAGAGTGTTCCTAATGAGAACTATAATAAAGACTTCGATGATGTAAGATGCATCGATGAGATTCTTGATAGCCTTAGCATTGAAAAGGCGATAATCGCAGGGGTCTCGAACGGAGCATATCTGGTGCAGGCCTATACTCTAAATCGTCCGGAGAAAGTCATTAAGGGTATCTGCATAGCAGGATCAGTAGCGGTCGGCGGAAAGAAAAATGCGATGTTCGCAATAATGAAGATTTTTATGCCTGAAGCATTATTCCCGTCAGATAAAAACATGGTCAAACTGGTCAAGAAATTATGTGGAAGCCACTATAACGAATTCTCCGGAAACCCGATTGTCATGGAGCATTTTAAGAGCGTACTAAAGGGCTTTAACAACGCGGCTATGGGATACCATAAGGTTGAAGGATTATCTCCTGAGCAAGTCGATAAGATCAGAGGAAAGATCACATATCTGGTTGGTGATAAAGATCCGTTCCAGAAACTTGGAGGCAGGGAACTTCTTATCGAAAACAATATGGATGCGATCTTCTATGAAGACGCGGGACATGCTCTTAACCATGAACTTCATGAAGAGATAAATGAGAAGATCATAGAGCTTTCTGATCTTGCTATAGCAGGAGGCTGACAGTATGGCAACAAAGAAATATATCTATAGTGAAAGAGCTCATTATATGTGTCCGAATATGCATTTTGGGATCATTGCGGATATCCAAAAAACATATAAAAAAGAGCTTTTAAAAGAAAGTATTGAAGCTCTAAAACGAGCACATCCTTTGCTGTCTAGCCTGATAACTGAGGAAAAAGATACAGGTAAGATATTCTATGATAAACAAGATAATTTAGATATACCGATCGAAGTTGGAAGTGACTGGCAATCCGACTATGACAAGGTGTCTAAGGCAGGATGGAATGTTCAAAAGGAAGCCCTGCTTAAGATATTTGTTTATCCTTTGGCTGAAAGCTTCAAGATACTTTTTATCACACATCATCTTCTATGTGACGGAAGAGGTCTTTTGCAGCTTGTTGAGGAATTCGCGGAGTGCTACTCAAATAATGAAAAGCCAAAGTTTTCTGAAGAAAGATTGATCGAAAATATAAGTGATCTTCCTCAGGGAAGCGACCTTGGATTTATGAGTAAGATCATTATCAAGGATGCAAATAAGAAGTGGGGAAAAGAAGGTCATAAAGTAAGTTTTGACGAATATCTTAAGTTTGAGAAAGATTTTGATTCAAAGCAGAATACAGTTCGTAATATCATGAGTTTTGACGGGCCTTCTTTGGAAAAGATTGTTTTTGAATGTAAGGACAATGAAGTATCGGTAAATGATTATATCATCGCCAAGATGATGATTGATGAAAATACAACAAAGGTAATCATAGCTTCAGATATAAGATCAAAGATCAAGAACTATAATGAAGGCTCTATGGGAAATTATGCATCTGCTTTTAGCGTAGTAGTTAAGAAGAGATCTTCCAATGTTTTCGAGCTGGCAAAGATGGTCAGAGATGAGGTCAAAAAGATACTTCGATCGCCTCGAAAAGAGATGCTTGTCTTGGCATGCTATTTTACTATGGATCCTGAACTTTTGGATGCAGTTGCCATATCAACTTTGGGCGGTTTTAAAAGCAACGCAGGTAAATTTGTCGGAAGCAAGATGTTCGGTTTTGAAGCACGTGAAGGGTATTGCATAACTAATCTCGGCAAAATAAAAAGCAGTTCCATTTCTGAAGCTGCTTTTATCCCGCCGGCATCTCCTGCAAACAGGAAAGCCTGGGGTGTTTTAACCGTTAATGACAAGATGAGGATTTGTTCCTTATATAGCGGACATTAATCGTCATCATCGTATCTTCTGTAGTCGTCATCCTCATCTTTTTTCTTGTCTTTTACAAGCATGCTTGAAGCTGAAACCGCTACGATTGCCGACCAGAATAATCCAAAAAGGATCACTGGTACTAATTTGACTATAATTCCCATGATCAGTGCGAAGATGCCGGCCAGGAAAAAGGGAGCCATGAATATTATCGAGAAGATATTGGATTTGTTTCCCGTGGACTGATTGGAAACAAATCCTCGTATGCCATCGTATCTGCCGTCTCCTTCTTGAAGTGGAACTTCCTCGTAATCGAACTGTCTTTCTTTGAATACGGATTTGCCCATTCCGATTATTACCAGTATGAAGATTCCTGCGATGACATAAATAGGAATCATTTTACCGGAAAATAAATAGTTCTTGGATAATAAAGTCTTGTCTCTATCATGCATGTTTTTAACGGCATTCGCGAAAACTTTGCCCGGATTTTGACCTTGGCTGAGACCGCTTTGAACATCATTAACGAAATGACCTTCCTGATAGAGGGCATCCGTATCATCACCGATCATGCTTTCCCACTCGAAATCCGGTCTTTCAAGTTCTCCGGAAATATATTCTGCTGCTTGATCTTTCGGGATAGCATATACGAACAGAAAGTGACGCTCGTCATCAAATTCATCGAGGTATTTATGGTATGCGAAATTTTCCAGGCTCGAAAAACTTCCCCTATAGTCTTCGATGTACATTGTATAAACGACAGGGCAGATTCCCGTTAAGTCATTGAATTCCTCGAAAACTTTTTCTACTTCGGCATCGTTATCGATGATGCCGATATTATCCATGATCCTTGTATTAGGTCTGGTATAGTTTTCCTTCAGCTTTCTTGGAATGTTTTTCGTAATACTAGGTAAAAATATGGAAAAACATAAGCCAAAGAAAAGAAGACCTATAATGATGGTTGTTAATCCTGTTTTGCGTGGAGTTGAATCTGAGTAAAAATATTCATCAGGTCTTCCGTCATGATAGTGACGGCGATACCTTCTTGACCCCGGAAAATAATCATCTGATATTCTGGCGCTGCTTCCGCCTGATGAACCTCCGCCACCGTGTGATCCTCCGCCTGATGATCCTCCGCCTCCGCTATGTGGCATAATAATCCCTCCCTTTTTTTCTCATTTCCCAAGTATTATACAATACTCCGATAAACGGTTCGTTATATTTTTCGAAAAGAATAAAAGAGTGTAATTGTGTATAATCCTTAAAAAACACAGGAGGTTTATATATGTCTATCGGATTACTTAAGGGAACTGTTGCTCTTGAACCGCATCAGGAAGAATGGGATATCGAGGGCAGAAGGATCTGTGCTAAGATCAAGGAACTTCTGGGTGATGATATTGTTGATGCAAGGCATGTTGGAGGCACCTCCATATTACGGAACTTCTTGATAAAGCTCGTGTATGGAAAGAGAGTAATTGATCGGTTGAGAACCGTTGATGTATGAACGAATTGTAAATTACTTTGATAATCAAAATAATACCTCATATTTACCTCAATTGTCCGTATTTCTTTTTCGAGAAAGGAATAAGATGAAATCAGAAATACAAATAAATTTGAAGTGTTACTTGCTCTCGTACCTTAGGTTCAGAGCAGATCGGAGATAAATATGAATTATAAGATCTATGATAATAATTCGACAGAGTGGGTCCTCCTGATCCACGGCTTAGGCGGAAGCATCAAGACCTGGAAATACCAGATCGAGGATCTTCACGATTACAATGTCATCGCAGTTGACCTTGAAGGACATGGCGGTTCGGCATTTGAGAAGCGTAAGAGACTTCTTACGAGATCAGCTTCTGACATCAACAGCATTCTTGAGAAAGAGAATATCCATAAGGTCAATGTCATTGCCTTGTCACTTGGAACTCTGGTTGCCATGGAATTTGCATATCTTTACACAGAAAAAGTAAACTCTATTATCCTTGCCGGTTTCGTTTTGAACATGGGATTGGGATATAAGTCCTTATTGGCGGTAGTCGAAGGAATCAAATATCTTGTTCCGAAGAAATTCTTTTATCCTATGTTCGCGAACATCATGATGCCTCATAAGAACCATAAGAAGTCCAGAGATTTCTTTATAAGGGAATCTGTTAAGATGAAATCTGTTGCTTTCAGAAGATGGCTCAGCGAATTGTTCAGGACCCAGTTCAAGTTAAATGAATATCTTAATGTTATCAAGAGCAGCAACGTACCTGTATTCTTTATCACAGGTAACGAGGATTACTTCTTTGTTAACAGTGTAAAGAGAGCTCATAAGAAGTTGAGTGAAGCTTCATTCAGCTTTATAGAGAAATGCGGACACGTCTGCAGCATCGAGAAATATCACGAGTTCAATGATCTGGTTATAAACTATCTGAATGGCCTGAAAAAGCCTGATAATACGAAAGCTATAATGGCGTAAACTACAGAAGGGGTGCAGTTGCACTCCTTTTTTGTGATATCATTTATTCTGATAAATGGTAAGGGGGAATAAGCAGATGAAATATGATGAAACCGGTCTTCCGGAAAAAGTGAAAGCATATCTTGAAGAGATATATAACGATGAAGGATTATCTGATGCTTTCTTTGATTGTGATGTAGAGATACTTGATGAAGCATGCATAACAGACATGGAGGATGATTGTAGCTGGCTTGATGATCTGATGGGACCATCACAATCCCGCGAATCCTTTTATGAAGATATAAAGCCGTTTGCCATGGACGGAACCGGAGCTGTATGGGTTATCTTAAATGATGAACTTGTAGGCTATATCGGAACTGAAGGTGAGTGCGGAATAGTAGCGCGTAACATAGATGAATTCATGAATATCATAGCTTACGGAAGATACTTTTCCGATTACAGTATCGAGCATCTTAAGAGCGAGGAATACTTTATTTCAAGTTATACCGAGCCTGAAGATGATGAACATAGAGAAGTCTTCGACAGGTTTATCGAGAAACACGGATTTACCAAAGATCCGCATAAACTATATGAGATGATCATCGCGGGGCTCACAGTTAAGCCGTTCTTTGAGTTTAGATCTACAGATGATGATTATTGTGATTCGTATTCCATCCTGGGTTCTGATGACGGGCAGGAAGCACTGGAAAAACTGATCGATCTGCTTAAGATTGACAAAAAATGACTGAATCTATATATTATGCCTATTAATATAGTAGGTGAATATAGTATGCTTAACGAATTTTCCAGAACACAGCTATTATACGGCAGATCCGCAATGGACAGACTAAGAAACAGCAGGATCCTTGTTTTCGGAATTGGCGGTGTAGGGGGCTATGTTGTTGAAGCACTTGCGAGATCAGGTGTCGGAGCGCTCGATCTTGTTGATGATGACAGGGTGTGTCTTACGAATATCAACAGACAGATCCTGGCTACCAGAAAGACTGTTGGAAAGTTCAAGGTTGATGTAGCTGAAGAGAGGATAAAAGAGATATCTCCTTCGTGCGAAGTTACGAAATTTAAGACATTTTATCTACCTGAGACACAGGATCAGTTTGATTTCACTCAATATGATTATATTATTGATGCTATCGATACGGTTACAGGTAAACTCGCTATAATCGAGAATGCCGATAAGGCGAATGTGCCCGTCATCTCTTCTATGGGCGCAGGAAACAAGGTTGACCCTACAGGATTCATGGTGGCGGATATTTATGATACTTCGATCTGCCCGCTTGCAAAAGTTATGAGAAGAGAATGCAAAAAACGCGGGATCAAATCTCTTAAGGTCGTTTATTCCAAAGAAAAACCCGTACGACCTCTGGAGGATATGTCTATTAGTTGCAGACAGCATTGTATCTGTCCTCCCGGAGCTGCTCGAAAATGTACTGAAAGGCGAGATATTCCCGGCTCGACTGCATTTGTCCCGTCGGTAGTCGGACTTATCATTGCAGGTGAAGTTATTAACGATCTTTGCAAAGGCTATAGAGATATCGCTGAAAAAGAATACGGCATGTGATATGATTTTCGAAAAGGGAACACCAAGAGGAATAGACCAATGACTGTTGAAGAAAAGGCAAAATTGATAGTAAAGGATATTTTGTCCGAAAAAGGAAATGATCCGGTTCGGATATTTAAGAATATCGCAAAAAAAGAATATGTCAGCATTCATGGTCCGGAACATCATATCCTTGACGGAGCATGTATTCTTGTGGCTTTTCATAATGCCGGAGGAAACATCGATATAGATAAGAGCCTCGATAGATTATTCAACGAGGGCCTTCGGATGCCGGGGGCTATGTGTGGGCTTTGGGGCGTTTGCGGAGCGATAACATCAGTTGGTGCGGCTCTGTCGATCATCGATGGAACAGGACCTTTGTCTGATGACGGAACCTGGGGAGAACATATGTCCTTTACCTCTCAGGCTTTGTGTAAACTTGGTAAGATCAACGGCCCCAGATGTTGCAAAAGGGATGCGATGATCGCGTTTGAAAATGCAGTAGAATACATTAATGCCCATTATGATGTAAAACTGGAATACGATCCGCAGGTGTGTGAATTTTCGACTGCAAATCAGCAGTGTATAAAAGAAAGGTGTCCGTTTTATCCCGGATGATAATAAACAATGAGGTGTTTAGTGTGATCAAGTGCTGTTTTTTAGAAACGGCATGGTGGTGTTGATCACCTGAAATTGGAGAAGCCCAAAGTAATCATCGGCTTGTCTTTTCCATGCAGATGAAGATCAGATGCGCTTGAAAAAAGCTGGTTTGTGCTATACTGTATTGGGCTGAATAGACACTGTAATTCAGCTATGGCAGCGCTGGCTAGCTTAGGCAGTGCTGCTTTCAATCGGAAAGAAGGAAACTATGAATCTATCATTTGTCTATTTCTGGGAGCAGGTGACATCTAACCCGCTTCTGATGCTCGCAGTCGGCCTGACCCTCGGCGTCATTTTCGTTAATGGCTGGACAGACTGTCCGAACGCAATCGCAACCTGTGTAACGACCCGATGTATGGAAGCGCGCCCTGCGATTCTGATGTCTGCATTCTTCAATTTTCTCGGCGTGTTTATTATGAGTTCGGTGAATGCGACGGTTGCACAGACGATCGCAAACATGGTCGATTTCGGAAACAACTCACATGATGCGATCGTGGCGCTGTCCGCTGCTTTACTGGCAATCGTAATCTGGGCAGTGCTCGCCTGGTATTTCGGGATACCGACCAGCGAAAGCCACGCTTTGATCGCCGGACTGACCGGCGCCGCGATTGCAATGCACGGCGGACTTTCCGGAGTCAACGGTCACGAATGGATCAAGGTCATCTACGGTCTCGTGATCTCGGTCTTGCTCGGCTTTATTCTCGGATATGCGGTATGCAAACTGGTTACGGTCATCTTTTTCAATGTAGACCGGCGAAAAACAGAAGGTATCTTCCGATATGGTCAGATTGGTGCCGCATGTGCTATGAGTTTTATGCACGGCGCACAGGACGGTCAGAAATTCATGGGTGTTATCCTGATGTGCCTTCTGCTTTCAAACGGAGGAGGAGAAGGCGGTGCAGTCAAGATGCCGGTATGGATCATGCTGCTTTGTTCCGTCATCATGTCGATCGGTACGTCGATCGGCGGTAAGAAGATCATCAAATCCATCGGCATGGATATGGTAAAGCTGGAAAAATATCAGGGTTTTTCGGCAGATATGGCAGCTTCGATCGCGCTGCTCATCAGTTCACTATTCGGTATTCCTGTATCGACTACCCATGCAAAAACAACTGCGATCATGGGTGTCGGTGCTGTCAAACGACCTTCTGCGGTCAATATCGGAGTTGTAAAAAATCTCATGATGACATGGATTTTGACCTTCCCGGGCTGCGGACTAATCGGATTTATCACAACGAAGATCTTTATTGCGATCTTCTGATTTGGAGGAAACTATGGCTAACAAGAAAAACGATTTTTATTGGAACAATTATATTTCGGCTGCTGATACTGCCTGCTTTGCTGCGGATTATCTGCTCAAATGTCTGCGGGAATTCGATACCGAAAAAATGAACGAAATGCTGACTGCGATGCATGAATATGAACATAAGGGCGATTCGCTTCGTCATGAAATGTCCGAGGCACTGGCAAAATCTTTTGTCACGCCGATCGACCGCGAGGACATGGCAGAACTCTGCCAGAGACTTGACCATGTGATCGACTCCATCGAGGAAGTTTTACAAGTAATCTATATCAACAATGTTGCAAAGATCACCGATGAGGCTGTTAGTTTTGCGGAGAAGATCTGTATCTGTACTGCAAAAATGAAGTCGATGGTGACAGAACTCCCGAATTTCAGAAAATCCGAGCAGTTGCACAAACTCATCGTCGATGTAAACACCGCAGAAGAAGAATGCGATGCGCTGTATCTTCAGGCTTCTTACAACTGCCATAAAAACTGGGACGGGAAGAATCCGCTGGACGTGATTGCATGGCGTGAGATCTACTCGAAGTTGGAAGAATGCCCTGATGCCTGCGAGGATGTCGCGGACACCATCGAAGCCGTGGTCATGAAAAACACCTGATGACTGCGAGGAAGAGTTCTAAGCCTGTCTCAGCGGTAAGCGGTTCCAAGGAATTCATAAAGGCTTTCTCCTAAGAGACAGCATTTGATATATAAACATCCAAGAAAAGACCGTCACGCCGGGCGGTCTTTACCAGATGTTCTCAGTGAACGTATCAAAGAGGCCGGCGCTTGCATTAAACCCGAGTTTGGCCAATGTATCATCCAGTGCCTTAAGGGTCTCCGCTACTTTATCTGTCTGTGCGTTGTTACCCATATGACCTATTCGGATGAGCTTTCCCGCAAATACATCAAATGAGCCGGCGATCAGGATGTTGTGCTCCGTTCGCATAGTATTAAGGATATCTTCTGCATTGATACCTTCCGGCACTTTGAAGGCGGTCACGGTGTTCGAAAAACCGCTTTTTGCGTAAAGTCTCAGACCTGCCGCAGTAACTGCTTTGCGAACGGCAGAGGCGATCTTTGCGTGCCTTTGAAGGATGTCACGATCGCAGCTTATATTCTCTATTGCGGCATCAAGGCCCTTTATGTCGCTTATCGGCATCGTGTAAGGGAACCACTTTTCTTTGTAGTAATCGAAAAACACTTTGAGGTTCGCATAGAAGGAACGGATCGGAGTACGGCGATCATTGATCGCTTTCTTTGCATCTTCCGAAAGAACACATATCGTAAGTCCCGGAGGAGCCGAGATGACCTTTTGCGATCCGCCGCAAAGGATATCGATATAAGCTGCATCAAGTGCATCTCCGAACATGGTAGATACAGCGTCAACAACGGTAAGTATGCCGTAGCTCTTAAGAAGCTTGGTGATGGCTGAAGCATCGTTAAGCATGCCGCTTGGGGTATCACCGTGAACCAGAGTCGCATACTTAAAGTTACTGTCCGCGGCAAGAAACTTATCCAGTGCATCAACATCTATAGTCTCGCGGTAATCTCCGGTAAAGAGTACCGGCTCGCCGCCATACATCTGAACGAAATCCTGAAAACCTCTGCCGAAGACGCCGTTATTGATAACAAGGACACGGTCTCCTTCTTCCGTCAACGAAGCGCACGCTGCCTCAAGACCGAGAATACCTTCTCCTCCAAGGATAAAAGTCTCAGCCCGGGTATCAAGCAGTTTACTTATCTTTACACAGAGCTTCTTATAATCCTCAACGAAAGTCAGATCCAGATCGGGATTAGTGCAGGGAATGCTTCTTGCATTAAGTACGTTCTGTGCGACCGCTGTAGGTCCCGGTGTCATGATCTTATACATATCTGATCCTCACTTTCTTAGTAGCGATCTCCACGGGCTTTATCGCGATAAGTACCAGTACCGAAGCCGTACCTACCTGGATAATGTTTCCCGGAACTGACTTTAAAGGAGCGACCATGTTGCCGTAAATGATCAACTCTGCGATGTAGTACCCCACAATCTTGATCGCAAGTGCTGTTGCCAACGAGAGAGCGTACCAAAATATCGTTTTCTTCTTCTCGGTGATCGCGCCGACTGCAAATCCCATAGCTCCTACGATGACAAAAGTGAACGGAGCCCATAATACCCATCCCGATATCAGATCGAAAAGACCCATTCCGACTGCGCCCGCAATGGCACCCGTCTTCTTGCCGAGTAAGATGGCACAGATAAAAAGCGGTACATTACCCAGATGAATAAGACCACCGTTACCGAACGGCAGCCTGATATTCACGAGCATTGTAAATACAAATACCAGCGCCGTAAAAACAGCCGTATATGCCATTGACTCTATCTTCTTGCGATTCGTTGTTCCACTCATAAATGATCCTTCCTTGTTTGGGATTCACAAGAAGGATAATATCGCTAGTCTGAACATATGATAATATCCAGAATACGACAATTATATATGACCAGATTGGATGCGGCGTAATGATTAGGAGGGGCGGATGAGACCGGCGTAAAGCAGGTTTTATTCAATGAGATTACTGCAAATGACGACTGAATTGCCTTCGATCCCCGTAATTCACCTTAACCTTAAGCGCGTTGAGTGTAATACTAAATTAGAGTTAGGATACATTTAGTTCAAGATACATCTTAAAAAAGTTGTTTCTGAGCGAAATTCTGATGTAGAATCCAAGTAATCTGTTGGATTTTCTCATAAAAACGACATGGCAAGCCTGA
>JAGCGK010000060.1 GCA_017649645.1 Clostridiales bacterium
ACATGGACAGGCAGCTCGCCTGAAATGTTATCTCTTGTAAGTCTTGGAATGCTCACTCCGGCCATTGCGCATGTAATAACACGCAAGATCACAAATGAAGGATTCCGTTTGACCGGTGAAAATTCCATGATGCTCGGTATCGACCTGAAGGGAAGAAAATGGGTGTTCTTCCTGTTGGCTGTAATTCTCCCGGTTGTATATGCAACGCTGGGAGATGCCGTTATATGGCTGATGTGTCCGGAGGCTTTTGGCGAAGCTGAAGTCAGTTCATTTGTTGTGATCATATATCCGCTGCTTGCGATCGTTCAAGGTGTTGTGCTGTCTTTTGCCGCCTTAGGTGAGGAACTCGGCTGGAGAGGCTATATGATGCCCAAGCTTATTGAACTCATGGGGATGCCTAAAGCTATTATTTTCGGAGGAATTATCTGGGGAGTGTGGCACGCGCCTCTTACATGTGTGGGACACAATTTCGGAATGGATTATCCTGGGTTCCCTTATGTGGGAATAGTCCTGATGTGTCTGTTTTGCACTGCACTTGGAACTGTACTCATGTATGTCACCATAAAGACCAATTCTATATGGCCGGCAGCCTTTATGCATGCTGTAAATAATTCGATGCCGAGTGCCATGGTTGTATTCATGAACCAGGATGTTAAGATTCCGATATGGATACATGCTCTTTCAAATATCCCGCTAATATTATTAGCGATACTGTGTCTTTCCCTGATGATGAAAAAGAAGGAACAGACCCGCTGATCAGTTAAGAGCTTTTATCAGGATAATATCGTAATCTATCAAACAAGGGGATTACAGGGGAATGAAGGATAATTAATATGTCAAATGTAAGAGATCGCGGAGTTATAGACATAACATTGGAAGAAGACGGAAGATACGTCCTGGTGATCCTTGATGATATGAAATGGGAGCCTGCGACCCGTCAGGAGCACGGCCGTATTCTCCAGGATAAGATCAACGATTATCTTGATTACATCGCGAGTGGACAGGCCGAAGCGGCAAAGCCCGGACTCCGACCCGTGATCCGCATCATTGCACAATATTCATACAGTAAGTTTTGCATTGATTTTCTTGAACGCGTGCGTGCTTTCATTAAGGGAAAAGATGATATCTGTGATATCGAATGGACGCATTCATCTGAAGACGGTCCGTTTGAAGACGGATTCAGCGATGATTTTGTTTTCGACGAGACGAAAATATATCCAAGAATAAAGAAGAACTGGGCCAAAGATCCGCAAAACCAGGTATCATTGATGCCCCCGGATGCATCTGCTCCGGATTATCCGGATCAGATGATAATGATCCGCATAATGGACAGTTTTATCGGCATGCTTGTTCAAGATATGGGCAGTGTTCTAACCTATATAACTTACGACAAGCTGCCTGACGGGGCTGATGTCGTGGAACTGTGGAACAAGGCCTTCGATAATCTCTGCAGAGATATTCATTACAGATGGAGTGAATCCAAAGAGCCCGGCATTTATGGCATCCTGGCAGGCGGGGATTTCGAAGCGGAAAGCTTATGCCTTGACTATGTCTGGAAAAACCTCTCGGATGACCTGAACGACGATCTGATCGTATGCGCCCCGACGAAGGACATCGTTTTTTACACAAAAGCAAGCGATAAGAAGCTTGTGAAAAAGATTCTGAAGATGGCTTCAGACATGTTTGAAAGCAATCGGAAAGAAACACCGCATCTCTTGTTTTGCAAAGATGTTTTTGTTTTCGACCGGAAAAGCGGGCATCTGGAGATCAGTAAGAAATACAGTTTTTGATCCGAAGGGATTAGATAATATAATATAATCATCAGTTTTATAGACGATGACAAATCGTAATTTATTAGGGAGGGATTTATATGAAATGCCCATACTGTGGAAATGAAATGGAACAGGGATTTATACAAAGTCCGCAGGAGATCTCATGGAAGAAAGGCGACAAAAGACCTTTATTGGGCCGAGCTCAGTTTCATGAAGGTTCTGTAATTCTTTCTGAGCTGTCTTTTATGAAGGGATCTGCTGTAACAGCGTTTTTATGTAGAGACTGTAAGAAAGTAATTATAGATTATTCGGACGAGAATGCTGATCTCAACCAGCGGTAAATTCAAGTTTGCAGAGATAATGTGTTAGCGCGTTATATCAGGAATAGAAAGGACTAATATATGATAGCAAGATTACAAGACTACTTTGTTTCACGCCTTCCTCTATTTATAAGAAAGAGAAACGAACATATATATTTTCAATTGCAGATTGAAATTGCAAGAGATGACGGATTATGTGCCGGCATATACCGTGAATATAAAAAGATCAGAACTGACCGTTCTCTTGAAGAAATCGGAAAGATTGCTAAAGACATGCTCATAAGATTTCATGAATTATCAGATCTTTCTACAGATGAGTTTAAGGCATTGACCGGTTTCAATGATATTGAATCATATGATAAGGATAATAACCCTTATCGCATTCGATTCATGGATGCCAAAAACGATGAAGATTTGTTATATAACTACGAAGGATGTAGTATCCGATATATCCTTGCAGAGAAAAAATACAACCTTGCACTTAGCTGGGTATACCAAGAGGGTAGAAAGAAGTGGCTTGACGGTTCTGATTCAACAGGAAAACAAGGTATCCTTACATTTGATGAGCCACTTGAGTTTAATGATGGAGTTGCCCCGGAATGCCTTGGTGAAATGATAATGGAAGCCTTTGACAGGAGTTCAAAGATGGCAAGGATAATGACTCGAGGAACAGGTCTTCCCAAAGAGATCGATCTGTTGGAAGGGACTATACTCGAAGTAACTTCCCCCAAGGATAAACATTTTGTAGATTATGAAGACGCAGGCGTAGGTGAGATATATCAGGATTATGCATATATCGCCAGGGAAGGGTCCGAGTCATCGGCAGACTTCCTGTTAACGATGGCTCCTGAAATATATGAAGATCTTTGTTGTGAAAATATCCGTTCTGCATGGATCGATGCCTTTGGTGAAGCTGATGAACTTGATGTGAAAGAAACGGAATATGGTATATATCAGTACCGTGCCGAGTTAAAAAACAAAAAGATGTTCCGAATAGCTTATTTCCGTGAATTGAATGACGGAACTGTTCTGGAATGCTGCCTGGAGATTACGTCTCCTTCCAAAAAGAAGAAATTGACTGAAAAACTACCGGAGATGTTTGAACAGTTTACTTTGAACTGTAAGATCCTGAAAATAACTAACTAAGAAACAAATTCTCGTTTGTCGAGATGAGCGATAGAACATTATATCCTGAATATAACCAACCAAGACAGGAGTTCAATTCCCCTCAGAAACGTGAATGGGTCTCATTTGAAAGACCTAGTCATGTGTAGCGTTCAAAAAAGCTGAAACGCTCGAAAAAGCCCGTAAACACTTCGTTTGCGGGTTTTATTGTGTCTGAAATCGATAGTAAGGATAAATGATGTGTTTAAGCCGTTATAGACTATTTAGAGAATCGTACGTTTTGTTTGTTATAATACCTTTTAGATGTCTCAGTGGTTAAGAGGTTCAAATAATGGGATTAATTAAGAAACTTAACGGTGGGTTTAGTATAAGTGTTTCTGCTGATGAAACACTTCTTGCTACTAGTAACAGTAGAAATACCGTTTATGTTTACGATTTGAATTCAAAAAAACGCATATTAAAGGTTAAAACAGTCAGTAATGTGCATTATAAAGCTTTTTCGCCTGACAATAGATTATTATCAGCAAAGAATACCAGTGGTCATATGGCTTTGATTTCTATAGATTCAGGTGAAGAATTATTTAGAAACAAAATGATGGATCGAGAAGGATATCCTATGACATTTTCAGAGGATGGCAGATTTATCTTGGATCTGGATTGGAGTGGGAGGACTATGTGCCTTGATTGTGAGCATAATGAACTGACCATTCTTGAAGACCACCCTCAGAGGGAACTTCCTCGTATTTCATATATGAAGTTTGATCGGTTTAGTAATCAGGTTTATAAGTTTGTAGCTGATGAATTTGGTAATAGTAAAGGCGTTATTATGACATCTCCTGCTAATGTTGATCGAATCAACTATAAAACGGTTCGTAAATTCAATGATGTTCTTCCGAATCATATCAGAGGAGGTTTATCGTTCTGTCGTGAGCATAATTACTACATAGAACTTGATAAGAATGAGATCGTAGTAGTCGACAAGAATTTTAAGGAGATTGGTCGTATACAGTTTCCTTCAGAAGTATCGACATTAGAGAATTATAGAGCAAGTAGAGTTTTTATTTCGCCCTGCGAGAGATATGCTTTTTTCTTAATGACATACAATAGGAATATCCATAATATAAAGGAAGCCGTGAATCAACCTGATCTATCTTATCTATATGATCTGACAACAATGGAACTTATCCAAGTGTTTGACTATAAATATATTTCTGATTTCACAATGATAGAAGAAGATAGTAAATACGTAATAGCAACCTGGCAAGGTTCTTATCTTTATGAGATTTGATTTGCTCTATTACAGGAGTTCAATTCTCCTCAGAATGGTGTTTTTCAGCTTTTTTGCACGGTACAGACAAATTTTAAAGATGCTGTGTTGAGCATCATCATTTATTGTGTTAGAGTACAACAAGATGAAAAATATAGCGATTATAGATGATGATGTACATATAGGAGATATGCTGGAAGAGATCCTGAATGAAGAGGGATACTCTGTTTTGCGCGCATATTCCGGAACAGAAGCGTTGTTTCTTCTGGAGAAGAATAATGTAGATCTTATCTTGCTTGATCTGATGCTTCCGGGATTAACCGGCGAAGAAGTCATGAAGCATATCAAGAATATTCCTGTCATTGTTTTAAGTGCTAAGGCTGATACGTCAGATAAAGTAAATCTTCTATTGTCCGGTGCCTCTGATTATCTTACTAAGCCATTTGACCCTAAGGAACTTCTGGCAAGGATCACGGTTCAACTCAGAAAATCCGAGAATAAGTCGGATGATCTCTCGATTTCTGAAGGTGAAATAAGGATCGATGGATTGTCCTCTGAAGTAACCGTTAACGAAGTTCCCGTAAAGCTTACCCGTACAGAGCAGGCTATATTGAAGCTGCTAATGAGTAATCCTGATCAGGTTATCTCAAGAAGTGTTCTTCTCGAGAAGATATCTTACGACACTCCTGACTGTACGGAGAGATCTTTGAAGCAGCATATAAGCAACCTTAGAAGAAAACTCATGGAGATCAGCGGCAAAGATCATATCGAGACTGTGTGGGGAATAGGATTTAAGTTTGTCAGTGAAAAATCTTGACTAAATCTTGACGTATTTCTTGACCTGTTTCTTGACAGATAATGTCTATACTCGTGTCAGCAAAGGAGGTAAAACGAAATGGAATACGCTTTACAAACTAATTGTCTGACAAAAAAATATAGAAACTTTCAGGCACTTGATAATCTTACTATGCACGTTCCGAAGGGATCTATCTACGGATTCGTCGGAAAGAACGGCGCAGGAAAGACTACGCTTATCCGTATAATATGCGGACTTCAATTTGAGACCAAAGGTGAGTTTGAACTCTACGGAGTAAAGAGCAATGATCCTAAGATCTTCAAAACGAGAAGAAGGATCGGAGCAGTTGTTGAAACACCTTCAATCTATCTTGACTGTTCCGCCAGAGAAAACCTTCGCCTGCAGTACAAGGTACTGGGGATCCCTAATATGAAGGGAATTGATGAGATATTAAAGATCGTGGGATTGGAAAACACAGGAAATAAGAAAGCAAAGAACTTTTCTTTGGGTATGCGACAAAGACTCGGTATCGCTGTGGCTTTGTGCGGCAATCCGGATTTTCTGATCTTAGACGAACCGATAAACGGTCTTGATCCGCAAGGAATAATCGAGATCAGAGAATTGCTGTTAAAACTTAATCATGACAGAAACATAACTATTCTCATCTCGTCACATATTCTTGATGAGCTTTCCCGTCTTGCAACCTGCTATGGGTTTATTGACAATGGAAAGATAGTTAGGGAGATGAGTGCTGAAGAGCTGGAAGCATCCTGCCGCAAATGCATGAGAGTATCTGTTACAGATATGAATGTGCTCGTCAGAGTACTTGATGAAATGGGTGTTGATTATAAGCTTATTGATGACAAGATATGCGACATATATGAGACTGTCAGTATCACCAAACTGACTTTGGAGCTCGACAAAGATAACTGTGAGTTGTTGACTGTTGATAATCATGATGAAAGTCTTGAGAGCTTTTATATATCTCTAGTGGGAGGTGAGGCAAAATGATCAATCTCCTCGATGCCGGATTTTCTAAATTATTCAAAAGTCTTATTTACAGATTAGCAGCTTTGTTTTGCCTGTTATACTCTCTTTTCCTGGTAGCTACCAGGATCATAGACAGTATCTCATATCCGGATCTTCCGAGAACCACTCTGGATGGTATCATCAGTTCCGGTCCTGTAATGCTGCAATTGATAGCGCCTGTATTTATTTCACTGTTTATCGGTAGAGAGTATTCCGATCAGACAATGAGAAACAAGATAAGTGTCGGTCACAGCAGGATAGATATTTATCTGTCGAATCTGATCATCTCAGTAGTCGGATCACTTATCCTTTATGTGATCTATGTGATCCCGATGTGTATATTCGGATATACATATTTCACGTCTTTTGAGACACCGATCGGTAAACTTATATGTGTTCAGTTAATAGGTATGGTTATCATGATCGCAGTTGCTTCACTTTATAACATGATCTCCATCCTTATTCCTAATAAGGCTGTCACGGCAATCTTGTCACTTCTTGCAGCATTCGTGATCTTCATGTTCGGAATGCTCGTTCACGTATCATTGGAAGAAGACAAGATCGCCAGAGGAGAAGGCGGAAGTGTATTAATTGTCGAAGATAACGGTGAAGAAAATGAGGACAAATCTTTCATGTCGGATACTGAGAGAAAAGTATTTGAATTTCTTGACGTTGTCCTTCCGTCTTCACAGGCTGTAAATATGAGCAATTCGAACATTCCTTCCAAATGGGAAAAGATGGTCGTAAGCGATATTGTAATAATCGTTCTTACATCGGCAGCGGGTATAATCGTATTCCGACGTAAGGATCTGAAATAAGGAGAACTTTAGTATGGTTTGGGCATTAGTCTTTTTGTTATCTGTGATCATAATCTTGCTATGTATAAAGATAGGCATCATGAAGGCGTCATCCAGGGGGATCGCAGATGATCTTAAAGACTGGCTCAAGACCGATACTAATACTCTCATAACTGTTTCTTCACGTGATAAGGATTTGTGTTATCTGACAGGTGTCATTAATGATGAGCTCCTAAACCTTCGTAATGAGCATTTAAGGTGCAAGAAAGGCGACGATGAACTTAAAAGAGCGATAACAAATATCTCACATGATCTTCGTACTCCGTTAACCGCTATCTGTGGTTATACGGAGCTTTTGTCTCGTGAGAAATTGAGTGATAAGGGAACAAGATATCTGAATCTTATTAACGACAGAACAGATGCTCTGAAAAGACTCATGGAAGAACTTCTAAGTTACAGTATCGTAACTTCAGCAAAGGAACTGGTCCTTACTAAGGTCAATATCGTCTCCATACTCGAAAACAGCCTTCTGGGATTTTACGGTTCGATGAAGGAAAAGGGGATCGAACCGAAGATCGATCTTCCGGAAGAAGAGGTGATAAGAGAAGTTGATGAGGGCGCATTAAATCGCGTTTTCGAAAATATTATAAGCAATGCTCTTAAGTATTCCGAAGGTGATCTTAAGGTTACTATGGATACTCAAGGGAAGATCGTTTTCGAGAATACATCAAAGGGATTGGATAATATAGTTGTGTCCAGGCTTTTTGATCGGTTTTATACCGTTGAATCGGCTAATAAATCAACGGGTCTGGGTCTATCCATAGCAAAGCAGCTTACGGAACAGATGAATGGAACAATCATGGCGGAGTATGATGATCCTATGTTAAAGATAACGGTCAAAATGTCCGGTAAATGATATAATCTGTACATCCTTCATGAGAGTTGGGGAGCGGCCGGTAAGCTTCATTATGAGAAATAAGAGGATCATGTGATGAGAGTTTTTGAATATGGAAAAAAAGAAGCAACTGTTGTCCTGATACAACCGGTCGATGATCATGATCTTTCTTATCTTGAAAACGAGATCTCACTGATCCGCGAAAAGGCTAAGACGGAATTCAGATTTATCGCATTTAAAGTTGATGATTGGAACAAAGATCTTTCGCCGTGGAAAGCTCCTGCCGTATTCGGAAAAGAAGATTTCGGTGACGGGGCATATGATACACTTGAACAGATACTGAGTTTGTGTAATGATAGCACAAAGACATACTACATCGGAGGTTATTCGCTCTCAGGTTTATTTGCTCTGTGGGCTTCGTATCAAACTGATATCTTCAGAGGCGTGGCTTCTTCTTCTCCGTCAATGTGGTTTCCGGGCTTTATTGATTTTATGAGAGATAATGAGAATAAAGCCGGAGTCGTTTATCTTAGTCTTGGAGATAAAGAAGAGAAGACGAGAAATCCCGTAATGGCAACTGTAGGTGACAGGATGAAATCTGCATATGAGTTGTTGCAGGAACAGGGCAAAGATTGCGTTTTCGAATGGAATGAAGGAAATCATTTTAAGGATGCGGATATAAGGACTGCCAGAGGTTTTCTTTGGGTTATAAATCATTAATACGAAGGGGAAAAATGGAAGTTAAGTTTTACGATAACGTTGATGATGCGCTTATTCAATTCGCGGTGATAATCTCGAAGTGCGGCGACAAGTGGGTGTTCTGTAAGCACAAGGAAAGAGATACCTTTGAAGTTCCCGGCGGACACAGGGAATCAGATGAATCTGCTGACGAGACGGCAAGAAGGGAACTTAATGAGGAAACGGGTGCGAATGAGTTCGAGATCGAACCTGTTTGCGTTTATTCCGTGACCGGAAAAAACAGAGTAAATGCAACCGGTGAAGAGATGTACGGGAAACTGTATTTCGCGAGGATCAGCAAGTTTGAAGAAGAACTTCGCAGTGAGATGGAAAAGGTAGTTTTGCTGGATGATCTTCCGACGGAATGGACATATCCTCTGATACAACCAAGACTGATAGAGGAAGCAAAACGAAGAGGATATAACTAACATTTAATTGGAGAAATAATATGTACGTTTGTAAAAGATTAAGCATAGAAGATAAAGAATCGATCAAAGAGGTGTTCACAGGTGTCTTTACCAAAGAACCGTGGAATGATGACTGGTCTGATGAGGAGCAGCTTGATATGTATATCAACGATCTCGTCGGACAAGGTTATTCTTTGACATACGGACTTTTCGATGGTGATGAGATGATCGGGCTTTCCATGGGTTATATAAAGCACTGGTTCAGGGGAACGGAATATATAATCAACGAGCTTTGCATCAAGACTAATAGGCAGGGCAGTGGTGCCGGAACATTCTTCATTCAGGAGATCGAGAAAGCGATCAAGGAACTGGGTCTTAAGCAGATCTTTCTGTTAACAGATTCGAATGTTCCTGCGTATGATTTTTATAAGAAAAACGGCTTTGTTGAAGTTACGAATAACGTGGCTTTTGCAAAGACGATCTGATAATAGATAACAGGAGACAAACAAATGGAACTGAAAAAACTGACCGAACATATTTGGTATATGACTTATGAAGAAGAGCGGGATCGTCCTAATCTCGGATATGTCAAAGGTGATAACTGGAGCCTTGCTATAGATGCGGGACATTCCGAAGCGCATATCAGGGAGTTCTACTCTTTGCTCGAGAAAGAAGGATTGCCGCTTCCTATGCTTACGGTCCTTACACATTGGCATTGGGATCATACATTCGCGATGCATGCCGTTAATGGTCTGTGCCTTGCTAATGAGAAGACAAATAAGCATCTGGAAGAATGGAAAAACAAGATCGAATCTAACGGACCTGATGGATTTTTCTCCATAGGTGAGAGCGTCAGAAAAGAGTATGAAGGTAATCGTAACGTCATCGTGACGTTAGCAGATATAGTCTACTCCGGAGAGGTGATGCTGGATCTCGGCGGTTGCAAAGTAAGAGTCTTGCAGTCTGAATCTCCGCACACGGATGATGCTACGCTCGTATATGTATGCGAAGATGAAGTGCTCTTTTTAGGTGATTCGACCTGTCCACAGTATCCGAATGGTGAGAAGGACAAAGTCCTGGCAGGAAAGCTTTCTGATAAGATCAGGGAGATAGGACCGAAGATATGTGTTGAGGGTCACTGGGTTCCTGTAGAACCTGAAGATACTCTCGCGGATCTTTTGGGATGATCGAAAGGGAGAAAATGAGATGATCGATATAAATGATTACTTGGACAGATTCGTTTCCGAGTGTAAAAGTGTTTTCGAGAAAAGGCTTCTTTATGTAGGACTTCAGGGAAGTTATCTTCGCGGTGAGGCGCACGAGAACAGTGATATAGATATCATGGTCATAATCGATAAGTTCTCTGTGAAGGATATGGATGACTACAGGGATATCATTGAAAGGATCGGCGACAGCGATAAGTCATGTGGTTTTATCTGCGGTAAAGATGAGATGGTAAGATGGAATCCGCTGGAGGTCTGTCAGCTTCGTTATACGACCAAGGATATCCTCGGAAGATTGGATGATTATCTTCCTTCGGCATCACGCGAGGACGAGATCAACTACGTCAAGTTAAGTCTCGGTAATCTTTATCATGAACTCTGTCACCGCTACATTCATTCGGGCCGCGAGAAAAGTGTCATGAAGCTTCGCGGTACGAGCAAGGGCTTATTCTATCTGATCCAGAATCTTTATTATCTCGAGAACGGGAAGTTCATCTTGACGAAGAAGGAACTTAAAGAGACTGTATCAGAAGAAGACAGGAAGGTGCTGGAGATAGCAGACCTTCCTGATGACTACGATTTTGACAAGGAATTTGACGCACTTATTAAGTGGGTACAAAATGCCTTCTTACGTATCGAAAACATTTAATGGTTAGGAATCTTCTTCAGGTACAGAGAATTCAACAGATATATCTGTATAGTCATTGAGATCATCAGAATATATATAGCCATAGAGCGTGTAATCACCCGGTTCAAGTGGAGCTATCTCGTCTGGAAGTTCCAAGGTTAATTTGTTTCTTGTTTTATCCATAATAATCTTTGTATCGGAAGAGTCCGGAACTTCAAATGGCACGATAATCTTTCCATCACTGTTGCAGACCAATTGGAAATGATTGTCATATGTATAAAGATTATCATCCAGATATTTCTCATCCATCTTGTAAGTTACGTCAATAGAAGAGTCATTAATACTGTTTATCTGAATATTCATTTTGAGACCCGAAAAATAGAAATCTATTGTGTTTGGTGGAACGTTTTCAGACTTAATACCATGAGTAGCCAACGGCTGAGCAGCATGTTGGCGAGCATAATCTGTGTACTTGATTATTCCTGCAAAGAACAAAGCAATACATGCCACAGATACGACAATGCTTATTACCAATCCTGAGTGGAGCTTTCTCACTTTTGTCGGATGGTATTCAGCTGCATTTAAGATGAACTCATCATCAATATTTCCGATAAGACGCAGAAGTCGTTTGGAACTCATATTCTGATTCCCTCCTTTAAGGGTAAATGCTGTCATCTGGTACCGTGAATTCTGCTTTTAGAAAATTATAATCTCCGTTTTCGTTGAATACATAACCATAGAGAGTATAATTGCCTGGTTTAAGCGGACTGTTCTCGTCCGAAATATCTATGGTGAATTTGATCTCAGATCCTGATGTTAAGAATGTCTTGCTTTCAGGATCCGCATGTGTTGACTTGATTAAATCTTCTTTATTGTTGTAGACTAACCTGAAACAGTTATCAAAAGTATAAAGTTTATCGTCTGAGTAACGATCATCATCTACTATGTAGGAAACATCTATAGATGAATCGTTTATACTGTCTATACGGAGTTCGATATCGATATCTGAAATAAAATCTACAGAAGTCCAGGGTGGAATAATTTCTGTTTCGCTTTCAGTACCAAAGTAATCGTCCGAAAATATTATACTCTCAGATTTAATACCATGAGGATGCATCTCATAACTTGGATGATAATTGCGAGCATAATCAACATACTTAATAACCCCTGAAATGAGTATTGCGATACATGCCACAGATACAACAATACTTATTACCAGTCCCGTGTGGAGCTTTCTCACTTTTGTCGGACGGTATTCAGCTGCATTTAAGATGAACTCATCATCAATATTTCCGATAAGACGCAGAAGTCGTTTGGAACTCATATTCTGATACCCTCCTTTGCCAGAAATGAACGAAGCCTGTCTCTGGTCCTCATAAGAGTTACGCGGACCTTACTCTCTTTGATGTTCATCAAAGACGCGATCTGAACTGTCGTATCCATATACCAGTATCGTCGTACGAACATGAATCTGGCTTCTTCGCTGAGGGTTCTTAGGAAAGCGTTAAGACAATCTGTTACGACCTGATCTTCTGCTTCGTATGGATTTGAAGATGTACTTAAGCATTCTTCCAGTTCGTCGAGTGCAACCTCGACTGAAGCACCGCCTCTTTTATAGGCGTGCTTTTTGTCGTATAGGTCTATCGCGAGATTTCTGGCGATCCTAGCGATAAATGCCTTAAAGTGCAGAGGGCGTGTAGGAGGGATCGTATTCCAGAGCTTGAAATACGTGTCGTTCCTGCATTCTTCACTGTCGTGATAATCATGAAGAATGTTATATGTTATCGTGTTACAGTATGAACCGTACTTGATGTCAGTCTGATGGATGGCATCTTCATCTCTGTCAAAATACAGTTTGATTATCGCGCTATCTTCCATTATTTTTCTCCCAGATATTTCCCTTTTCATTATATCAATCTTAAAAATATAGACGAGTTTTATATTCGGATGTTACAGTCTGCTGAAAATTTTTTTGATCCTGATCGTTTTCGAAAAAGATCACAGGCAATGATAAAATATCAGTATCAAGTGATGCGGGTGAAATATGAAAGTATTGCTATGTAACGATAAGGATTGGTTATTCTCGGAGGAGGCATTCAATATATATGCGCCCTGCATGTATCTGCCGACTTTCGAAAAATACCTTACAAAGATGGAACAGTACTTCTCTGATCCGTCTTTGAAGATCTATGTATGTGAGGATTCCAAGCAAAAGATCGGAATGATGATCATGGATAAATCGGGGGACGTGCCTGAGATCGTCGGAATTGCCGTTTCTACACGTTACCGTGGTCAGGGAGCAGGTAGACTAATGATAGAGCAGGTGATGGAATCTGATGGCATCCGAAGCCTTAAGGCGCAGACTGATGATGACTCGATAGAGTTTTATCGTAAATGCGGATTTACGGATGAGAAAGAGATCGTTGAATATCCTGATGGCAGCGCAGTTCGTTATAACTGCCTAAAGAATTAGCGGTATAATACTTGTATTGAAGGTGATTTCGTTTGGAGGTGAATGTATGAAGGTTGTTTTGGCCGGAGCATATGGAAATTTGGGCGCTGATGTATTTAGGGAACTGATCGGTCACGGGCATGAAGTTGTTGCTCTCGATATGGCCCGGAGGGATATCGGTATCGATTCCGGATTTGAATTCAAAAAGATAGACGTTACTGATCCTAAGACTCTTGAAGGTGTGTGCGACGGAGCTGATGCGCTCATCACGACTGTCGGCCTTACCAAGGGATCTGATACGATAAGTAATTATGATATCGACTATAAGGGCAACCTGAACCTTCTTAACGAAGCTAAGAAGGCGGGAGTAAGAAACTTTGTCTATATTTCCGTTATCAAGGCTGATTCTGCTCCTGATGTTCCGATGGTGCATGCGAAGTACCTGTTCGAAGAGGAACTTAAGAAGAGCGGACTTACATATGTTATCCATCGTCCTACCGGGTATTTTTATGACATCATCAAGGTGTTTAAGCCGATGATCGAGAAGGGCAAGGTAACTCTTCTCGGTAAAGATCCGGTATATGCTAATATCGTTTCCACGGAAGACTTCGCGAAGTTTATCGTTGAACACATGACTGATGAGAATAAGACATATTCTGTCGGAGGCAAGGAAAAATATACGTACGAAGAGATCGCCAAGATGTGCTTTGAGGCAGCAGGCAAGGAGCCTGTTATTATGAGAGCTTCGCCTGCGATCTTTGATATGCTGGCATTCGTAAATAAACTTAAGAAGAACGGAAAAGAAGCTGTCATCCGGTTTTCGAAGTGGACACTTACGCATGATATGGTAGGCGACACCGAAGTAGGTGATATGAGCTTTGCCGAGTACATCAAGAAGAGTTTTTCCAAATGATCAGCAAACTTAAAGATCAGGCGTATGAGATCCTGTTAAGAAATAATGCCGTTCCTCTTCCGGAGGACGAGTATACCAACATGAAGTATCCGTCGTTGTTGCCGCTCATGCGTTTTCGCGTGGACCAATATAATATCAACGGATACGGTCATGTGATGATGATGCATACCACGACCAAGATGGGCATGGAACTTCTTACCATGTCATTTATGCCTTCAGAGTCGGTAAATCTTCCGTATCTTCTTATCGATGCCATGAGCATGAAGAAGAAACGCTGCGTATTTGTGGAGTATTACGGATGCGGTGAGGAAGATCTTATTGACCATTCGCTGAAGGAAGTATACGATAAATGGGGTTTTCTTCCGGATTATATCGAGAAAGATAACTGGTATATCAAGGAGAGAAGACCGTATTCGCTTATCAAATCAGGGGAAGAGAATGAGCTTACTGATATGGCGCTAGATTCCGTCAGGGCTTATCTCGGATCGATAAGCGAGGCAAAGATCGTTCCTGAGTACGAAGATAAACTCAGAAGTTTTAGGGAGAGAATGATAGTAGAGGGTAATCCTTCGAGCAAGACACTCAACATGTTATTGAAAAGGGATGGAGCAAGGGTGTTCATGGAGAGAGTGATAATGCCAATTAAGAGAAGAGAGGATTAAATGGTTTTTTATTTTTCAGGTACAGGAAACAGCAGATTCGTAGCTGAGCGAATCGCCAGATCTATCGATCAAGAAGCAATTGACGTAACAACTTATACGAAGGAGAAAAAGACACCAATGTTCACTGATGAAGGTGTGTATGTTTTCGCTTGTCCTTCATATATGTCGGCTCCTGCAAGATCAATGACGGAGTTTATAGAGTCAGCAACTTTTCCGAAGGGCGCCAGAGCATTTTTCATCGTAACGTGCGCCGTTTCCATGGGTATTTCTCCGAGAGTCTGCTCGGAGCTTTGTGAGAAAAAGGGATTAGAGTATGTTGGTGCTGCACAGGTAGTTATGCCGCAGAACTATATCGCGCTTTTCAAGATGCAGAGTACAGAAGAGAACAAAAAGATCGTTAAAGATGCGATCCCAAGTATCGATAAGATCGCAGATATGATCAGAAACGGTGAGAAGACAGACGATAAAGTCTTTAAGTCTTTTGAATATGCACTTACCAAATGGGTCAGAGACGTTTACTACAAGGGCTTCATGAAGACAAAGAAGTTCAAGGCGACAGATGCATGTATCTCATGCGGAAAGTGCGCCAAGGTATGTCCGCTCTCTAATATCATCATGAACGGTAATAAGCCTTCATGGGGTAAGAACTGTACTCATTGCATGGCTTGTATCAATCAGTGCCCCAAAGAAGCGATCGAATATGGTAAGGGTTCCGTCGGTAAGACACGTTACAAGGGACCTGAATCCTGTCTGGGTTAAGGATCACTTCTTCATCCGTGAGAGAACTTCTTCATAATCTCCCTTAAAGCGGATGGTGTTCATCCCGGCTTTTTGTGCGCCCAGAACATTTTCTTCCATGTCATCGACGAACAGACATTCATCTGCCTTAAGGTCATATTTGTTAAGGAATGTCTTATATATCTCGACATTAGGTTTGAGCATCTTATAATCGGAGGAAACAAAGACGCCGTCAAAGAAATCCAATGGCAAAAGTCTCGGGAAATACTCGTAAAAGGCATCGCTGGCATTTGACAGAACGTAGATGCCGTAGCCTTCTTCCTTTACTTTCTCGCAGAATTCTTTTGCTCCGCTCAGCGGATTCATGCAGATGGTCCACTTGTCGGCGCAGTTACGTAATGCCTCGTGATACTTCTCCGGAACTCTGACTTTTACAAGGTCGAATCTGTCCTTATCCTTGATGTCGCCTTTGTCGCCCAGCTTCCATTCAGGACCTTTGAACAGTTCTTTTCTGATGCATTCTTTCTCCTCGTCAGAAGAACAGAATTTATTTAAACTAACGTTCGGGTCAAAATCCAAAAGAACATTTCCCATGTCGAGCACTACATTCTTGATCATAATATTTCATATACCTCTCGAAAAAGATCTACACTTGTGATTATACACATATTTCATAGACGAGGATGATCTGAATATGCGTTGCCTATGTTCTGCTCTCAAATTTTTCGAGATTATTGGTATAATGTTTTCGAATAAGAGGAATAAAAGAGGTAGGTACATATGAAAAAATCTATTTTGGCGTGCGCGCTTCTTGTTGGTGTGCTCGCAGGATGTAGCAACGTTGTTTCTGATGAGGCAAAGATTGAAGAATCAACTTCGGAATCAACTGTTGAGAAAATATCTGAAGAAACAGTTCTTACGGAGAACAGCTCCGAAACCACATTAGACGAAACTATAGCAGACGATGAATATTCATGGCAGCTTCAGGTACTTTTCGATAATAAAGAAACCTGGGAAAGGTCCGCAGATCATCCGTTTGCCGAGACTGACGAAATGGTCGAAGACTGGTACTTTGATTATGCGGTAACCGATCTGGACAGTGACGGATATCTCGAGTTACTAAAGGTAGCAAGTTTCAATAACGGACCTGTTACGAAATTGATGTTGTTTGAGGTGACAGAGGACGGAGATCTGGAAGAACTTGAATATGAGTACAAAGGTCCCGTAACCAATATGTCTGATTGTCCTGATCTGATGATAATACCGTACGATGATCCGTTCGAATTCTATCAGGATGATATCGGGAATAAGTATATTTGTCGGAATATCGTCTCTTATGGATTGTCAGGCGGTACACATCATTACTATGGCTTATTGTCACTGGTCGATAACACTTTGGTCTTTGAAGTTTTATTCTGGTATAAGGGCGTTCCTGATGAAGCGGGAGAAGTCACATACTCATATTTTGATGCTGAAGGAAATGAGATCAGTGAGGATGCATATGATCAGTTGCTTAATGATTATGAGTCATCTTCTACAGACGAAGTGTATTTATGTTGGTTTAATGAGATATCGTTGAGTAATCTGGAAAATTCTTATATGATGTTTACAGGTGAATAGTAATAATACATGAGGATAGGAAAATGGCTGAAGTCGGATATTTTAAAAGAAAAGAACCAATAAAGAACTTTTACGAGATCTCAAACAGTATATCTGCAAAATGTGAAGGCGTGGGTGTAATAGCTAACCCTGTCGGGAAAGATGCGTTTGTTATCTGCATTGAGAAATACTTTTTCAGAAACAGCAGCTATGCGGCACTTACTGTCATCCTCGAAAATGTTTCGGGTGGAAGCAAAGCATCTGTAGTCGGATATGGTGGCGGAGAAGGATTATTCAACATTAGTCTCGGAGCCAATCTTGATTTCGCAGATATGGCAGCGGAAGTTCTTGTTACTGAATTCGGTTTTACTTCGACAAACAGAGGAAGCAGGATCGATGATATTTAATGAGAGTGCTCAAAAACTCTTTGGTGAACTGAACACTGACGGTATTTCTCCGATCTCAGGATACGATATCGAGAGGAAAAAAGATCAGTTCGGAAGAGTGTACTACAGTGTGCCTAGAGGATGTTTTCGAATAAAAGAAGACAGCGATCTATCCTGGGATGAATGGGACGGAAACGAGGTTTATGTTTCAGACGGTGATCTTACGGTGATGTTTGAAAAGACTGTCGGTATCATGAAGAGTTGGATGACTCAGATGAAGGAAAAGTTTCCTGACGAACACTTTGTGGTATTTGCATCATATGATGACGGCAGCCAGATGGCTCTGGAATTAAAACCTGTGGGATCATTTACTCTTCGTTTCTGGAAGATCCGTGAAGGACAGGGACTTGACGAGAATGCTGATTTTGATCAGCCTGTTATCAGGATGATAGTTTAAGTGAGAAAAATGGAAAACGAATTGAAAGGTTTTTTCGCAGATTGGTTTACGGCTCTTGAAGAGGGTCTTGATAAGTTGAGTACAGAAGAGTGCTCAAGGCTCTTCTCGGGGTGCGCGAGAAGATGCTCAAAGGATGCGCTTAAGTATCTTTACAGAGGGCTTTTTGATGAGTGTGAAGGTGACCTCGATAAGTTCTTCTCGAGAGTTCATGAGAGAAAGAATGTCGACGGCAAAGTCATTGAACCGGGCAAAGAGTATGAGTTGATCTTTACAAGTTGCGATTGCCCGCTGAGGACAGATGCGGGGATCACTTCACCGCGTTTGTGTGCATGCTCAAAGGAGAGTATGATCTGTGTATTCAAAGATCTTGTGCCTGACAGGAAATTCGTGCTCGAGCAGATGACTACTATTCTCGGCGGAAGTGACAAGTGCAGCTACAGGATTACGTTTAAGTAAAAGGAAAAATATGAAGAATATAATTATCGCAGGCCCCAGCAGATCCGGTAAATCGACTCTGGCGAAGATGATCCATAATGAATTCGGAAGTTACGTTATAAGCATTGATAAACTTGTTGCGGTGTTTCAGAATGCTTACCCGCAGCTTGACATCCGGCTTAACTGGAACAGAGATAAGACCACAGAGAACATAGCTCCGTTCATAGGTCATTATCTCGGAATGTTCTCGTCTTCTGACGGACGCGGTTTGGAAAGCTACAGTCACGGTGCGGTCGATGGTAATAACTTCGTTCTTGAAGGTGCTTATTATGACTTTGACAGGATCGGATCGATCCTTAGGTCATACGGCATTAATGATGACTTTATCTGTATTGGTCTGGTGCAATGCGGTAAGACCGCGGAAGAATTCTTCGCTGATTTTCGAGAACATGATACAGAGAAGGACTGGACATATAACTTAAGTGATGACGAACTGAAAGAAGTGTCCGAGGAAGCCGTGTCATACAACAAGGAGATGTACGAGCAACTCGCCAATTACGGATTTAAGATATACAATACTTCCAATGACAGAGAGGAAGTATTCAAGAAGATAATCAACAGCATCAGGAAGGAGATCAAAGATGTACATTAATGATGACGGAATAAAGCTACATGTTGAACTGGAAAAGCCTGATGATGCTCCTTTGAAGATGCCGCTGGTGATCGTCATTCACGGGTTTACCGGTCATATGGAAGAAGACCATATCGTTGCTGCGGCCAAGGCCTGCAGAGATCAAGGATACGCTACATTGCGAGTTGAGATGTACGGTCACGGACAAAGCGAAGGCGAGTTCAAAGACCATACTCTTCTCAAGTGGATCGGTAATGCGTTAACGGTTATCGATTACGCAAGAACTCTGGATTTTGTAACTGACATATATCTGTGCGGTCATTCTCAGGGTGGACTTATGGTAATGCTCGCAGGCGGATTAAAACATGAATTCATCAAAGGACTGATCGAACTCGCGCCTGCTGCTATGATCCCTGAACTTTCCAGAAAAGGGGAACTTCTTGGTTTTGATTACGATCCTAATAACATACCGGAAGTGTTGGAAATTAAACCGGGTTTTGTTCTTGGAAATAATTACGCCAGAGTTGCTCAGCTGATCCATATTGATGATGCGATAGACATGTATGACGGTCCTGTTCTGATCGTCCAGGGAACAAATGATTACCCTGAACTTATAGAATCAGCGAAGTATGCGGCCGGAAGATATAAGGACTGCAAATATGTTGAGATCGAAGGATCGGAGCACTGCTATAACGGATATCTTCCTCAGATGACAGAAGCGATCAAAGGCTGGCTTCCGAAAATATAAAGCAAAAGAGGTATGAAGATGGGAACAAGAAATATAGTAGTCCTTCCATACGATGAGAGTTGGAAACAGGATTTCATTAACATAAGAAACGAGATAAGCGAAGCTCTTGGTGATCTCGCGTTGAGTATTGAACATGTGGGAAGCACATCAGTTCCGGGATTATCTGCAAAGCCTATCATCGATATCGATGTGGTCATCGAAGATTATTCCGGATTTGATGAAGTGGTTGCTGCGTTAGGTAAGATAGGTTATTACCATAAAGGTGACGGTGATATTCCGCAAAGGGAAGTTTTCGATTATGAGGGAAAAGAATATCTTCGTGATCATCATCTCTATGTGTGTCCGAAGGATTCTGCTGAACTTAAAAGGCATGTGTCTTTCAGGGACTACTTAAGAGCGCATCCTGAAGCGGTTGCTGAATATAGCCGCGTCAAGAAGGAGGGAGCAGTATTATTCCCTCATGACATAGACAGTTACATTGAACACAAGTCTCCGTTCATTGAAAAGATCTATTCGGAGATAGGCCTAAGTAAAGGATCAATATGACACACGAAATGCAATTAACGCCGGCTCCTTTTGACATGATAAGGGACGGCTCGAAAAAGATAGAACTTCGTTTGTACGACGAGAAGAGAAGAAAGATATCGGTCGGCGATCTGATAGTTTTTAATAATACCGAGACAGGTGAGAAACTTGAAGTAAAAGTTGTCGATCTGTATATTTTTGATTCGTTTAAAACTTTGTATGAGAAACTTCCTTTGCTGGAATGCGGTTACACAAAAGATGATATTGATACTGCTTCACCGGATGATATGGATATCTATTATTCCAAGGAAAAACAGGCGCAGTACGGTGTCGTCGGAATCAGGATCGAATTATGATAAAAGCTTTTTTTGTAGATTTTTACGGAACGATAGTATACGAAGACGGTGAGGTCATAAAAAAGATTACCGGGATCATTTCAGAAACCGGTAATACTGATGAAAGATCCGAGATTGATTCATTTTGGTGGCTTGATTTTCAGAAGATGTTTACCGATTCATATGGTGACGGATTTGAGACTCAAAGGGCTTTGGAAGAAAGATCGATCAGACACACATTGGAGAAATTCGGATCAGATGCAAATGCTGATGAATTAAGTAATATGATGTTTGAACATTGGGTCAAGCCGCCCATTTTCGAAGAGTCGAAAGAATTCTTCGAGAAGAGTCCGATACCTGTCTATATTGTCTCAAATATCGATACGGACGATATCCGTAAAGCTGTTGAGTATCATGATCTCAAGCCTGCAGGGATATTCACGTCTGAAGACGCGAGATCATATAAGCCGAGGAAAGAATTATTTGAACTCGCACTCAGGAAATCAGGCCTTAAACCGGATGAAGTAATCCATATAGGTGATTCTATGAGCAGTGATGTAAAAGGTGCTTCGGCTGTCGGCATTAGAGCCCTGTGGTTAAACAGATTCGGAAAAGAGAACAATAATAATGTCGATAGCATAACTAATCTGTTAGAGGCTATCGACAAATTGTGATCACTTAACGATTCAGCGACTCCGGTTTAGGAGTTCCGCACTTCCCGCAGAAGTTCAGATGTGAAGGTGCTCCGCAGTTAGGGCAGAACCAATTCTTGTTTTCGACAGGACGCGGTTTTCCGCATTCCGTACAGAACTTAGCCCGGTTAACCGTTCCGCATGCACAAGTCCATCCGATCACTGCGGCAGCAGCAACTGCTGTTGTAGCAGGAGACGGAGCAGGGGCCGGTTGTAACGGTCTGAACACAGGCTGAGCAGGTGCAGCTACGGGAGCAGCAGATGTCCGGTACATTGACTGAACCGGAGATGCAGATGATGCAGGTCTGTATGTTGGCTGAAACGGCGATGCTGTTGTGTAAGCCGGCTGTCCGTATGTGTGCTGGTAAGGTGCTTGTGCCGGAGCAGGATTGTACATAGGTGCCGGTTCTTCCTGCAATGGTACGAATCTCTTATCATGTCTGGAAGAATAGATTATGACTACGACTGATCCTGCGAACATGATGACCAGGAAACCGATCCAAAGGAGAACACTGAGACCTGTTAAGACAGGAGTATCTTCATAAGCAGCAGTTCCGCTCATAAGTATCGCGTCATAGACGCCATGGATAAGGATCGGAACGATAAGCGCCAGAATCGTATATCCGAAAGAACTTTTACCGTTTTCTTTGGCCATTTTGGCCTTGCTGTAGAAGAAGCCCATGAATACTGCGAAGCAGGCGTGTCCAGGAACTGCGGAAAACATACGGAGTATGGCGGCTCCGATTCCTCGTTCGAATACATATTTGATGTTTTCCAAAGCGGCAAAGCCGAGCGAAACAAATACGGCATAAACGATCGCATCATAGCTGTGATCGAAGTGCTTGCTCTTCCACGTCATGATTCGCATGATCAAAAATTTACCGAGCTCCTCGGCAGGCGCTACGATGATGCATGCCAGAATGATCGCCTTTAGGATCGAAGTGTCAGGAAACACTAATTCAAGGGCCACACCACCAATAAGTTCAATGATGATGGCTGAGACAGTTGTTCCCATTCCTGCGAAGAATAGTCCGACCAAAAAGCCGAACGGTTCTTTCTCGCCCTTGTCGTTGAAGTAGATGAATAATAACAATCCAACTACCGGTATTAATGCTAAAGCAAATGTAAACGGCATAAAAATCTCTCCTATTAATAATGTATCTATCACCACATAGAATATAGCATTTTATATTCTCAATGTCACATATAAGTTCAAAAAACGGGTAAGAAAATGTAGCAGGCATATCGATATTGACCTTCATTTGCTGATATAATGTAAAAACAGATGCAGGTTTATGACAGGAGGTGTAACTCATGCTCAAGAACGCTTATCTTAACGACAAACCGGATAAAGAGACTCTCAAGACAAGGTTAAAGGAACAAGAAGATCTTCTTTTTGTAAATCAGAACAGGATCAAGGAGAAACATCTGCCGGTCGTGGTCCTGGTCGAAGGCTGGGGTACTGCAGGCAAGGGTACGCTCATCGGAAAGGTCATAAACAATATCGATCCCCGTTTTTACAAGGTCGCGACATTTGATATGCCGACTGATCTGGAGAAGAGATATCCGTTTTTGTACAGATATTTTGAAGCACTCCCTGAAGCAGGCAAATTCCGATTCTATAACACAGGCTGGATGAACGAAGTCGTTATGTCCAGGCTTAACGGGACGATGTCTGACAGTGATTATGAGAAATGTATTGCCAGCATCAGACGTTTTGAAAGACAGCTTACCGATAACGGATATCTTGTGCTTAAGTTCTTCATGCACATTTCCAAAGATGAACAGAAGAAGAGGATCGAGAATCTCGACAAGGACATCGATACCAAGTGGCGCATAAGCGAAGGTGATATCTGGCAGAACAAGCACTATAAGAAGTGTGAGAGCATTTTCGAGAAATATCTTGAGGATACCGATAATTCTTCCGCACCTTGGTATATCGTTGATGCCAAGTCGGAAAAATGGACTTTGCTTCAGGTGTTGGAGAGAATGAACGAAGGCATCGACATCGCTCTTCAGAATAGTTCTATGGCTGTTCCGCTGCTTCAGAATACATTCCCGCTCCAGAAGATGCCGAAGCTTTCCGAGGTCTCTCTCGAGGGCAAGGAATTGACCGATGAAGAATACAAGGAAAAACTCGATGAACTCCAAGATCGCCTTTCCGATCTTCATAACAGGCTTTATCGAAAACGTGTGCCGCTTATAATCGCATATGAAGGCTGGGATGCAGCAGGTAAGGGTGGCAACATAAAAAGAATTGCTGAGGCACTTGATCCTAGAGGATACGAGGTTCATCCTATCGCAAGTCCTGAGCCTCACGAAAAGTCCAGACACTATCTGTGGCGTTTCTGGACAAGGCTTCCGAAAGACGGTCATGTAGCTATCTTCGATCGCACCTGGTACGGACGTGTCATGGTCGAGAGGATCGAAGGTTTCTGTTCTGAGAACGATTGGAAGCGCGCCTATAACGAGATAAACGAATTTGAGAAGGAACTGGATGACTGGGGTGCAGTCATCATCAAGTTCTGGGTTCAGATCGATAAGGATACTCAACTTGCCCGTTTTACGGATCGTCAGAATACGCCTGAGAAGCAGTGGAAGATCACTGATGAGGACTGGCGTAACCGTGAGAAGTGGGATGTATATGAGGAAGCGATCGATGAGATGATAGCCAAGACTAGTACAAAGTTCGCTCCTTGGTATATACTTGAATCCGTCGATAAGAAATATGCAAGGATAAAAGCATTGCAGATCATTATCGATGCATTGGAGAAAAAACTGAAATAAAGGAAGATTAATCAATGATCAGATTTATAAATGACCCTTCTGAGTGTCAGAAGATCTCACGTGAGATCTTGGAGGCACTTAAGGAGTGGTTTGAGGTTGACGAGAGCAGGGAACAGTATATAAGAGAATCGGCATGTCAGCCTTTTTTTGCTACGTATGAAGATAAGACCTCTGATAAGCCTATCGGCTTTTTGTGCCTTAAGGAGACGGGAGCCGAGACGGTTGAACTCGCAGTAATGGGTGTTCTTAAGGATCACCATAGAGAAGGAGTCGGAAGAAGACTCTTCGCTGCGGCAAAGGATTATGCTTCTTTGCACGGCTATTCATTTATGCAGGTCAAGACTGTCCGTTCGGGAATGTATGAAGACTATGACAGGACGAATATGTTCTACAGAAGTCTGGGATTTAAGGAATTGGAAGTTTTCGAAGAATACTGGGATAAGGATAATCCTTGTCAGATCTATGTGATGAGCCTTAGATCGGCTATCGGAACGATCAACACGCGCCACAGCTACAGAGGTGCTTTTGTTGAAGAGCCTGTTCCGAGAAAGGATCTGGAGATCATCGCTAATGCAGCTATCGATGCTCCTTCAGGATGTAATAAGCAGACAACGGATATCATCGTAGTAGATGATCCCGAGAAACTTAAGATGATCAAGGAGGTGCTCGATCCCCCTGTTGCTCAGACGGCTCCGGCCATGATCATAGTTCTTACGAGAAGGATCAATGCGTACCGTGACCGTTGTTTTGCCGTTCAGGATTATTCTGCCGCTATAGAGAATATGCTCCTCGCGATCGTTGAACTCGGCTACCAGAGCTGCTGGTACGAGGGACATATCACTGATGAGGACAGGATCTGCGATAAGATCGCGGGGATCCTTAATGTTCCTGACGAATATGATGTCGTGTGTCTGTTGCCGGTCGGTAAAGCCAAGGATGAATTTCATGCTCCGAGCAAAAAGCCCTTTGGTGAGCGAGTAAGATTCAACGGTTGGAAATAATGTTTATAATCTGACAATTGTTATCTTTGCTGTTCTTATGATATCCTCTTTATCGGGTTATATCAAAAAGATTTGAAAAAGGGTAAAGGGTATGAGCAAGGATCTGTCGCAAAGACAACGTACGATAATAAACATCTTTCTTCTTGTAGTTTTGGGATGCATCATCGGATGGGTATACGAGATGCTCTTTTATAGAATAGATCAGGGACATTTCATCAGACGAGGACAGGGAGGACCATGGCTTCCGATCTACGGAGTAGGTGGTTTGGGTTTAACTCTTATCTCTTATAAGCGTAAGCTGAATCCTATTCTGGTGTTTATCGTTACCGTGATCGGTTCGGGAATAATCGAGTTTGGAACAGGCTATGTTCTGTACCATTATTTCGACGGACTCAGATTGTGGGACTATAACGTAGAGATATGGAACTGGGGTAATATCGGAGGATATGTCTGCTTAAGGTCAGTTCTCGTATTCGGAATAATGGGAGTCATGTATACACAGTGGGTAGTACCGTGGTTCTTCAAGATGACAGCTAAGCTGAGCAAGGCTAAACTTCTGATGATATTTATACCGGTTGCGATCGTGTTCTGCTCGGATATAGTTTATTCGTACATAATCAAATCTATAATCAAATGACTGTTTCATAGATAAACCCCTAAAGTGATATGTACCCAGAAT